>DATAFY010000577.1:0-13625 GCA_036257205.1 Steroidobacter sp.
AGGAACGGATAAAACAGGTCGACTTTCTCTCTGGGATCGTCGGGCTTGATACGGAGGCGATACGCAATCGCGCGTCGCAGCTCACCTTGGCAGACGGGACGACTGTTCAGCTATTGCATCCGCTCGACGTTCTTGAGAGTCGGCTGCGCAATCTCGATCGCTTCCGTCTAAGCGCAATGCCATTGGCCTGGCGCAAGCGCGACTCGCAGTGGGCGTAGTGAAAGCATTCATCGAGGAATACATGGACGACGCAGGCGATCCGCGAACAGTGCGTCAGGCCGTAAAGCGCGTCGAGAAGCTCGCTCTTGATACACGGTTGTCTGGCGTCGCGTTCACATATGGCATCGATGTCCTCGCGGCGATCCCTCTCGAGCGTATTGCGTATCCACGTTTCCACGAGGAGCAATGGCCGAGGATCTTGGCAAGGCTCGAACGCAAGCGCGCAAAATTTGTGGTACTGCAGATGCGACGTGCCCTCTCGGATGCGAAGCGCAAAGCACGTTCCTGATAGCAGCTTATGAGTTTCGTTCAGAGGATGGTCGCGTTTGCAGTCAAACACTCGTGGTGGAGGGCGACGGCCCGCTCGCGAACATCATGGAGCAGTGAAAAACTCCGTTCATACATCGATACGAAGCTGAGATAGCAGCGCGAGGCCATGATATTTACGTACTTGAGGTGCGGAACGAGAGCGGCAAGAGATGTTACTGCTTGGGTTATCGCCATAAGGCGATGGAGGCATTCCGCGGCGTTCTTTGGAAGGCCAGTTCGAATTCAAGAACTCGGCCATTCCCGGCATTGCTGCCGACGGCTTGTATCTTGACGAGCCGGTACAGACCAATCGTGCGCAACAGCGCTTCTTGCTCGCGGCGCAGCATGGGCCGATTCACGCCTGTAGTGATATTACCCGCAGTGATATTCAATCCCGAATAAGAACGCATCAGTCGGAAACGAACGAGCCACCCGCTTGGCGGAGCGCCGTGACAGCAGAGCACATCTGGGCGATGATCGAATTTAGCGGTGCGTCGCGAGCTTACAGGTGAGGCGATGGTTCTGCCGCACACGATCGCGAACACACGTGTATGAGGGCGGGGAGAGGGCGGCTTCGCATCGGCGGAAATACGAACAGCTCTCCGGCTGAAGTAGACGGCTCCTTAGGTGCATGAGCGCAAACAGCGAGACTGAACGCCGCTACGCGGATGTGGTCAATCCGCTGGCACAGCTGGATTTGATTTACGCCAGCGCGCCTGTGGGCCTGTGTGTGCTGGACCGCAGTCTGCGATACGTTCGTGTGAACGAGCGGCTCGCGGAGATCAACGGCGTGTCCGTCGAAGATCACCTCGGTCGTACGGTGCGGGAGGTGGTGCCCGGGATCGCCGATGCTGTCGAGCGGATTTTTCGGCGCATCATTCAGACCGGGGAGCCTGTTCTCAACTTCGAGATCACAGGGGATACGAAAGCGCAGCCGGGTGTGACGCGTTACTGGAACGAGAGCTGGTACCCGCTGAAGGATCAGGCAGGTCGCGTCATCGGCGTCAACATAGTAGCCAACGAGACAACTGAACAGCATCGAGCGGAAGCCGCTCTCAGGGCGAGCGAGAGCTGCTTTCGAGTCGCCCAGGACTCCTCGCTTGTAGCGTTCACCATCCTCAAATGTGTGCGCGATGAAACCGGCGTCATTGTCGATTTCCGGTGGGAGTATATAAATCCCGCGGCCGCGAAAATTCTGAAGCGGGACATACACGACCTCCTTGGCAAGAGACTGCTGGAAGTGTTGCCTGGAAACAAGGCGCGAAGCCGGCTATTCGACGCGTATGTGCGGGTGGTCCAGACAGGCGTGGGCCACGAGCTCGAAGTTTCTTACGAAGCGGACGGCATCAGCGGCACTTTCCACAACGTGTGCACGAAGATCGATGACGGCGTGGCGATCTGGTTCCTGGACGTGAGCGAGCGACACAGGGCGATGGAAGAGTTGGCGCGTCAGCGCGAAGAGTTGCAGACCACTTTCGAGGTCATTCCGGTCGGTGTGGCTATCGCGCAAGATCCGCGCTGCGACCTGATCGCTCCTTCGCGAAGATTTGCGGAGTTGCTCGGGATTGCTCCTGGACAGAATGAATCGTTGTCGGATCCTGGCCAGGAGCAGAATCGGTTCCGCTTTCTCCGCAACGGAACGGAACTTCCGCCAGAGCAATTGCCGTTGCAGCAGGCGGTGCGCACTGGGCGCGAGGTACGGGATGTGGAGTTCGATGTGCAGCATGCAGATGGGCGCGTGCTCAATCTCATGGGAAGTGCGGCGCCCCTATTCGACAGTCAGAGAGAAGTGCGTGGCGGCATCGGTGCGTATGTCGATGTAACGCCTCTGAAGCAGGTGCAGCGCGATCTCGAGGCGGCGGACCGACAAAAGGACGAGTTCCTGGCGATGCTTGCACATGAACTGCGCAACCCGCTCGCGGCGATAAGCAACGCGGGCGAATTGCTCGCACGCACCGTGGCCGAGGATCATCGCGCGTACCGTGTTGTGGACATGGTCCGCCGACAGGTCGGTCATCTGACACGGCTCGTGGATGATTTGCTGGATGTCGCCCGCATCAGGCGCGGCCGTATCGTGCTAAAGCGGCAAATTGTGGAGCTTGCAAGTGTGGTCCAACACGCCGTTGAGACGGCCGGACCTTTGCTGCGGGAAAAGCGCCATCGCTTAACGATCGCGCCGAGCTATGGCCCGCTTTGCGTGGACGGAGATTTCGACCGGCTCGTCCAATGTGTAAACAATGTGCTCACCAATGCAGCCAAGTACACCGACCCTGAGGGTGATATATCGATTGCAATGCGTGAGGAGTCGGGGCAGGCCGTGGTTGAGATCGCCGATAGCGGGGTTGGCATTGCGCCTCACGTATTGCCTCACGTGTTCGATTTGTTTGTCCAGGGCGATCGGTCGGCGGACCGATCGCAAGGCGGCCTCGGCATTGGTTTGTCCGTCGTGCAGCGGCTCATCCGGAAGCACGGGGGCGACGTGATCGTGTATAGCGAGGGGCTCGGCCATGGCTCGAGGTTCACAATCCGCTTGCCGCTTGCACGTCAACAGCCCGAACCCATCGCAGAGGTCTGGGAAACTCAAGCGGCGGCAAAGCGTGTGCTTGTCGTGGACGATAATGCCGATGCGGCGGACTCATTGGCGATGGTGCTTCAACTTGAAGGGCACGAGGCCAAAGCCGTGTATACGGGCGCAGAGGCGATTAAGGCGCTCGAGTCATTCAAGGCCGACGTGATCCTGCTGGATATCGGCCTTCCGCACATGGATGGCTATGAGCTCGCGCGACGGATACGCGCGATGCCTGGCGAGCGCTGTTTTAAGCTCATCGCTCTGACAGGTTACAGTCAGCCAGAGGATCGTCAAAAGGCGATTGAGTGCAGGTTGAACGGCCACCTTGTGAAACCGGTTACTTTTGAGTCGCTGCGGGCCGTGCTCGGCTGATCAGTGCTCGCCATCCATCCCAGGCCTCGGCGTGCTTGCGCCCCTCAGAAGCCGACTCCGGTTCGCTCGAGGCAGAGGAGAAGCGGTCGCGTGAGTCCAAAGCCGGGGAGCGTCTTGCCTTGTGCGCGGCTGACGTGTACACCGCGAACCTGTGGGCGTCTTTCAGGCGGGGCGTCATCATAGGCGGCCGGGCGCGACCTGAAAGATTTGCGAGTGCGGATTTGGGCGGTTAGGCTGTGGCCGTGCGACGCGACGTCTTCCAGCGCTGGACTTGCATCCTGCTAGTCATTGTGCGGCTCGCCTTTGGGGCGACGGCGCAAGCCATGCCCCATGAGTTCTATGCAGCCTCCGAGCGCATACCCGCGACTGTTCAACCCGATCATCCGTGTCCCGATCACAACACGGAGCATTTCTCTCCCGCGAGTTCTGCAACAATCGGCGATGAGCACCATCCCGGCGAGCGCGTTTGTTGTCAGGCAGAGGAGTGCAAATGCGCTTGCGCACACGGTTCGGTGTTTGTCGTCGCATCTGCGCGTCTTGCGCTTGAGGCCCACCACTTCGGCCGCGAAATCGTCAAACCCACTCCGCTTCCGCCGCGCCGGCTAACGGCCCTCTTCCGCCCGCCCGCCTAACTCCAGCGAGTCTCGCGCGCGCGATGTTCTTTCGCGTGCGCGGCTACGAATTCGTCTGTCGGCCGTTCAGAGGCGTACGCCCTGATCACGGCTGGTGTAATTGCGAAGTGGAGTATTCCATGCCCGGGTTATCGATCGGAAAGTTGGCGAGGGCTGCGCGAGTCAGCATCGGGACGATCCGTTGCTACGAAAGAAATCGACTGCTGCCGCAGCCGACGAGGCGTCCGTTGGGCTTCCGTGAATACTCGGAGCTTGACTTGCGGCAATTGCGCTTCATCCGAAGCGCCCGCTCACTCGGTTTTTCGCTGACGGAAATCGCTGAGCTCTTGGCTCTCGACGCTGTCAACGACTCGGCGGCCGCACGCGGGCTGATCTCCTCGAAGCTTGCCGACGATATTGTGTTGAGGTCGTGCGCAAGGTTGCGGGCAGCTAGCAGCTGCTCAGCGGCAGTACGCATGCGCCCTAGCCAGGCGGATAAGTAGGCTTTGCGCATGTTCGCCTATACCTCAGAGCGACTGCGAAGGCGCGTGATCGCGGGATTCGCCGTCGTTGTGCTGCAAGCGGGGGCCGCTGTGGCCGCAGACGCCCAACCCGATGAATGGCGGCTTGAAGACGTGACGCAGATGGCGCTGCACAACCGCGCGGAGATCGCGGCCGCGAAGGCGCGCGCTGAGGCGCTGGCGCAACGACCAGCCATCGTCGCGGCGCTCGAGGATCCAATGGTGTCGCCGTCCATAGACCACTATCCGTTCGACATGCCGGCAGAGGAGGGCGGCATGGGTGAGGGCGGCGGGCGACGGTATGACTGGAGCATCAGCGTCGAGCAGCGCTTTCCTCTCTCCGGTGTGCGCGGACATCGCAAAACGGCTGCGCAGGCGGATGCGCTGCGAGCGCAGGCGCAGGCCCAAGGGACTGAACTCGATGTGGTGCTCGAGGTCCATCGGGACTTCTTCATGCTCCTCGAACGAAGACGGATGAAGCGAGTGCTCGAGGAGCAAATGGCGCTGGCGCAGCAACTCGTGAGCGTCTCGAGCAGCCGGTACGCAAGCGGGCTTGGTTTGCAAAGCGACGTGCTGCGCGCGGAGGTGGAGGTTGCGCGCGCGCAAGCTGCGCAGCAGGCGCTGACAGCCCAGACGAGCGCAGCCGAAGCAATGCTGAATGCAAGCCTCGGACGCGCGCCGCAGGAGCCGATACCAAACCTGCTGCACACAGCCCGACTGGATGCGCCTGCCGCGGCAGAAGAGGTGGTCGAGCGCGCTTTGTTGCGCAGACCTGAATTGCTGGCGGGCGAAGCGGAGCTCAGGCGCGCGACGGCCGAGGTCGAAGTCATGCGTTCGATGTATAAGCCCATGGCGATGCTGCGCGTCGGCCGCGCCTCGACCATGGCCGAGGGCGCCGGCGCCATGGTGATGGTCGGCGTCAGCGTTCCCATATGGCGCGAACGTCTGCGCGCCGGCGTCGCTGAAGCACGCGCAATGCAGCGCATGGCGGACTCTGACCTGACGGCGATGCGTCGGATGATCGAAGGCGATGCAAGCGCGGCGCGCGAAACCGTCAGTGCTGCGCGTGCGCAATTACTGGTGCTCGATCAGGAGGTGATGCCGCGTGCGCGGACGGCGACGGACGCGGCGCTTGCAACTTACTCCTCGGGTCAGGGAACGCTGGTTTCCGTCATCGAATCTGCGCGCGCGTTGTGGGATGTGCAGGCAGAGCATGTCATGGCCGAGTCGGCGCTCGGCGAAGCATGGGCCCGACTCGAACGCGCCGTAGGCGCAGCTCAGGAGCAGCGCCCATGAAGTCGCCTATGCGCACTGTGCTCCTGATCGGTGCACTCCTTCTTGGCGTCATCCTGGTCATCCTAGTGGCTCAGGATCGGCGGCGCGGCGAGACGTCGGCGGAAGACCGCAACCGGCAAGCGGTCGAACCGAGCGTGCATCAGTCAGGGCAAACGCCGCAGAAGGAGGCGACGGCGCGTGCGCCGGTGGAGTTGTCCGCGCGGCAGATAGAGATGCTCGCAGTGCAGTTCGAGCCTGTCGAGATGCGCCAGATCAGCGAACCGGTACGGGCGGTCGCGACGATCGTCGCCGACGAGTCGCGCATCACCCACGTCCACACGCGGGTGTCCGGATGGCTCGAGGAGCTGAACGTGAGCACCACAGGCGAATTGGTGCGCGCCGGTCAGCCGCTTGCGGCTGTGTTCTCGCAGGAGCTCTATTCCTCGCAACAGGAGTATTTGTCCGCACTGCGCCGCGCCGCGGACGGGCCCGCGAGCGCCGTGCTCGATGCGGCGCGCACCCGCTTGGAACTCCTCGGGCTGAATCGTGCGCAGATAGAGCGGCTGGAGAAGACCGGCCAGGCGCGTCGGCTCGTGACGATATCCGCTCCACACAGCGGCGTCGTTCTCACTCGCGGCGTGAGCGCCGGCATGGCGGTCGACCCATCGACGGATCTCTTCACGCTCGCTGATTTGTCCGTGGTGTGGGTCATTGCGGAAGTCGCAGAAATGGACGCCGAACACCTGCGACCGGGATCGATCGCCATGCTGAGTTTTTCAACATCCGGTCGAGATCCCTTCCCCGCAAAGGCGGGGTTCATCTATCCCACGCTCACTGAGGGTACACGCACCATAAGAGTGAGGCTGCCGGTTTCGAACAAAGATGGGCGCCTTCGGCCTGGCATGTACGGCAGCGCCGAGTTTCCAACCGCTGCGCGCGAAGCGCTCACTGTCGCGCGCGATGCAGTCATCGATACCGGCGAGTCGCAGCATGTTTTCGTTCATACGGATGCGAATGTGCTCGAGCCGCGTAAGGTCAGAGTCGGCGCGCGGCTTGCAGATTTGGTCGAGATTCTGGAAGGGCTGACGCCCGGCGAGCACGTCGTAACAACGGGCGTGTTCCTGATCGACTCCGAAAGTCGCCTGAGAGCCTCCGGCGGTATGGCGCACGCAGGGCATGACGCTGAGCGCTCCGGCGGCGAGGAAATGAAGCATGCGCCAGGAATGCACTGAACGATTTGTGGCGGTTGCGGCTCACCGTGACCGCTATCGGCGCCGTCAATCATGATCGAACAAATTATCGAATGGTGCGCGCAACATCGCTGGGTGGTGTTGACGGCCGCCTTCGTGCTCGCGCTGTGGGCCCTCGACTCGGTGCGCAAGACGCCGCTCGATGCGCTGCCGGACCTGTCGGACCCCCAGGTCATCGTGTTCACGGAATGGATGGGACGCAGTCCGGATCTCGTTGAAGACCAGATCACTTATCCGCTTGTGCGCGCACTGCAGAGCACGCCTGGCGTTGTGACCGTGCGCGGCTACTCGATGTTCGGCATGAGCTTCATTTACGCCATCTTCGGCGAGAAGACGGACATCTATTGGGCGCGTACGCGTGTGCTCGAGCAGCTCGGGCGCGTACAGCAGCAACTGCCCACGGGGGTTGTTCCCACGCTCGGACCCGACGCAAGCGGTGTGGGTTGGATCTATGAGTACGTCCTGCAGGACGCCACAGGGCGCATGGATCTTGCGCAGCTTCGTGCGCTTCAGGACTTCACCATCAGGCCTGCGCTGCAGGGCGTGCAGGGCGTTGCGGAAGTGGCCTCGCTGGGGGGCTTCGAGCGGCAGTACCAAATTCTTCTCGACCCACGAAAGCTCACCGCCTACGGCGTAACGCCTCTCGATGTGGCGCGCGCGGTGCGCGATGCGAACGCTGAAGTCGGCGCCCGTGTGCTGGAGATGGGCGGACGCGAGTATGTGCTGCGCGGGCGTGGTTACGTGAAGACGCTCGAGGATCTCGGGCGCAGCGTCATCGCGGTCGCCAGCGGCGGGGCGCCCATCCGCGTGCGCGACGTGGCGACCGTGCAGTTCGGGCCGGAGATTCGTCGGGGGGCCGCCGATTTCAACGGAGCCGGGGAGGCTGTCGGCGGCGTCGTCGTCATGCGCATCGGCGCCAATGCGCTGGAGGTGATACGCCGACTCGAGTCGCAGATTCAACAGCTCGCCTTGCCCGAGGGCGTCCGTTTGGTCTCGACCTACGACCGCTCCGAGCTGATCCTGGGCGCTGTCGAGACGTTGCGCCTGACGCTGATCGAGCAAGGAATGATCGTCGCGGTCATCTGCCTGATCTTCCTCATGCACGTACGTTCGGCGCTTGTCGCGCTCGTCATTCTGCCGCTTTCCGCACTGCTGTCATTCATCGGCATACGTTACCTGGGCCTATCCTCGAACATCATGTCGCTCGGCGGCATCGCCATCGCAGTGGGTGAGTTGAGCGATGCCGCCATCGTGCTGATCGAGAGCGCGCACAAACGCCTTGCGGAGAATCCGAGCCCCGCGGATCGCATCCGCATCATCATTGATGCGTGCAAGGAAGTCGGGCGCCCGATCTTCTGGTCCTTGTTGCTGATCACGGTGAGTTTTCTGCCGATCTTCACGCTCAGCGGCCAGGCGGGACGACTATTCGCGCCGCTCGCGTACACCAAGACGCTTGCAATGTTCGCGGCCGCCATGCTGTCGATCACGCTCGCGCCGCCATTGATGATCTGGCTGCTGCACGGGCGAATCCGCAGGGAAGGGGAGAATCCCGTCAATCGCGCGCTGCAAGCGTTCTACCGGCCAATCGCCGCATTCATCGTGCGACAGCGTGTCGCCGTCGCCGCGGTCGCCCTGTTCGCAATGCTTGCGACGGTTCCCATCTTCATGCAGCTTGGCTCAGAGTTTATGCCGCCGCTTGACGAGGGCTCGCTCCTGGTGATGCCGACGACGTTTCCGGGGATCTCGATTGAGGAAGCGCGGCGTGCGCTCAATGCGCAAGATCGGATCATGATGAGCTTCCAGGAGGTCGCATCCGTGCACGGCAAAGCCGGTCGCGCCGAAACCGCGACGGATCCGGCGCAACTCGACATGATCGAGACGGTAGTGAGGCTGAAGCCTCGAGATGCGTGGCCGCTCATGCCGACCCGGCGTTGGTACAGCCAATGGGCGCCAGAGTGGCTCAAAGCAGTACTGCGGCAAGTTTGGCCGGATGCACGCAGGCGCACGCTGGCCGAGCTTGCTCGCGATCTTGGCCAGGCGTTGCGTATGCCCGGCTACCAAATGGCGATCTCACCGCCGATCCGCACGCGCATCGATATGCTCACAACGGGCGTGCGCACGCCCGTTGGGGTCAAGGTCTTTGGTCCCGATCTTGAAGGCATCGAGCGAGTGAGCTTGCAGCTCGAGGGCATGTTGCGAGAAGTTCCCGGCACACGCAGTACATTCGCCGAGCGGCAGACGGGGCGGGAGTATGTCGATATTGAGCCGAACCGAGATGCTATCGCGCGCTATGGGTTGAGCGTGCGTGATCTGCAGAACCTCGTGGAGGCGGCGATCGGCGGTATGCCGATTTCCACAGTGATTGATGGTCGCGCACGGTACTCAGTGAATGTTCGCTATGCGGCCGATTTTCGTGCAGACCCGCGAGCCCTTGAGGAACTGCTGGTGCCAATTCCGCGGGCCGAGCATCTGTCGTTCGCACGCGTCGGCGCGGCGGGCCGCGGCAGTTCGCCTGCCGCGCAGCGACAGTCTGCGAGCGGCGCGATGGGCGGCATGGCTAGCATGGCCGAAGGCGGCGCCGCGAGCAGCGTTCCGATGCCGCAAGCCTCAGCGAGCATGGGGCCGACCTCTGATTCCGCGGATATATGGGAGCGTTGGCGGCAAACCGGGACAGTGGTGCCCCTCGCGGCTCTTGCAGACGTTCGCGTCGTCACGGGTCCGCCGATGATCAAGAACGAGAACGGCGCGCTCGTCGGCTACGTGTATGCGGATATCGACGCCTCGCAGCGTGATCTTGGCGGTTGGGTGGATGACGCCAAGCGCCTTGTGGCCGACCGGCTCGTTCTGCCGGATGGATTTCGGCTGCAGTGGACAGGGCAGTATGAATTTATGGCTGAGCTGGAGGCGCGGCTGCGAACCGTCGTGCCGCTCACGCTCGTTCTCGTGATCGCGCTTCTGTATCTGTCGATGCGCGGCTGGCCGCAGACCTGGCTCGTATTGATGAGTCTGCCCTTCGCGATTGCCGGCAGCATCTGGCTGCTGGCTTTGCTGCACTACAACTTGTCCACAGCCGTGTGGGTCGGGCTCATCGCCGTAGGCGGTGTTGCCGCGCAGACGGGCATCGTCGTGGTCGTGTATCTCGATCAGGCGTATCAGAGCGCGGTGGAACAGGGCAAGCTGCGGCGCCCGGAGGACGTCGATGCTGCGATCGTGGAGGGCGCATCCAGATGTTTGCGACCGATGCTCATGACGGTGGCGACGACCGTCTTCGGATTGATGCCGCTGTTGTGGGAGTCAGGCGTCGGCGCTGACCTGTCCGCGCGCACGGCCGCTCCGGTCGTCGGCGGTCTGTGGTCGTGCATGTTTCTTACCCTGCTGGTTCTCCCTGCGGTATACGCGATCTGGAGACGCTGGCAGTTCGGCCGTCGCCCTGCGACGCTCACGCCGGCCGCGTGATGCAAACATGTCGGCTCTCTGGCGTGGGGCCCATGCGGTCCGCAGAGGCGCAACGCCGGCGAGGGACACCGGCCGGCTACAGGGCAGTCGGCGCTGGTTTGCCTTGAGTGAAATGCCCGGCGTTGAAGGGACGCGACTTTACGATGGCTCGTTGCACGGCTGGACTACGCTCGGTTAAGCCGAGGTGCTATGGCTAAGCCGCGAATTTTCGATTGCAGCGAGGAGCGCCTACGGACCGCGCAGACTCAAGATGAGTTTGGCGCAATAAGCGGCGATATGCGGTATAGCCTCGCGGCCGCCGCTAGTTAGACGCTTTGCTCGATGGCTGCGACGCAAGAGATCTCCGTTCACGTGACGCCTGAAACGAAGGCGCACTTCCGTGCTCTCGCGGATCGACAGCAGCTCACTCAAGCCGCGCTTCTGAAGCGGCTCATACATCTAAGCATTCAGAGCGTGAGCGCCGTGGCAGTCGACCCGGTGCAGCCGGTTCGAGCTTTGCCTCGGAATTGTCGAATGGCACTTCGGCTTCGCTCAGAGGATGTCGTGTTGCTTCGGGAACGAGCGGCGGCGCGGCAGATGAAGTCCGCGACCTATGCGTCGATTTTCATACGGGCGCATCTTCGTGCTCTTGCGCCGCTTCCGAAGGAGGAGCTGCTTGCGCTGAAGCGCGTGGTTGCGGAACTCGGCGCGATTGGGCGCAACCTCAATCAGATCGCGAATTCAGAGAATGCAACGACAGCCGGCCCGGGCCGTGATGATCTCAGGGCAATCCTTACCCTCTGTGAAGCGCTGCGGAATCATGTAAAGGCCTTAATCAAAACGAATCTTGCCAGTTGGGAGATCGGTCATGCCCAGGCGGACGATTGACCTGCGAGATGGACGCCCGTTGCTTGACATCGCAAGCTACGCTCGGCGCGGTCCAGAACGTCGAGACAGCCTCTCGCACGCAGAGCTCGAGCACATTCGTCGAACAGTCGAGCATACTCCTGAAGTGATGGTCAAAGCGCTCAGCGGAGGCGGGCAGAACCTCAGCGCAGTGCAACGACATCTGGGGTACTTGAGCCGCGGCGGCGAACTCGAGATCGAAACGGACGATGGCGACCGGCTGCACGGAAAGAAAGCGGGAAGAGAGTTGGTTGACCGCTGGGATCTCGACCTGGACGTGTGTCGACGGCAGTCAGATCTGCGGGCCGTGAACCGTCGTCAGCCGCCGAAGCTTGCTTACAAGCTGATTTTTTCAATGCCTCGAGGTACGCCGGCGGACAAGCTCGCTGCAGCCGTGCGAGACTTTGCGCGTGAGGAATTTGCGCGTAAGCACCGCTACGCAATGGTGCTGCACAGTGATGAACCGCATCCTCACGTTCACATGGTCGTGAAAGCGATAAGCGAGCAGGGGAACCGACTCCACATTCAAAACGCGACATTGCGTGAATGGCGCCTTCAATTCGCACGTCACTTGCGCGAGCAGGGCGTCGCGGCGAACGCAACCGAACGGGCTGTGCGTGGAGAGCATGGAACAACAACGATCGATGCCATCTACCGTGCGGCGCGTCGAGGGAAGTCGACCTACATGCGCAGACGCCTGAGCGAAATCGCGGCCGAACTTTCACAGGGAAGGTTGCGCATTGAGCCGGGAAAATCAACGCTGGAGAGCACGCGAAAAGAGATAGAGCGCGGTTGGCGAGCCGTAAGCAATATTCTCGTACGCGACGGCCACATAGAGCTCGCGCAGAAGGTCGCTCGTTTTGTGAAGACCATGCCCAAGCTTCGCACCGACAAGGAAAGGTTGGCGCTGCAATTGCTCGAGCATTCGCGAGGCGGCAGATCGCTTTAGCCTCACTTCGTTTCACGTGTCATAAGCATGCCGGCGGTTTTCCGATAAACGTGCTACGGGCGACGACATCCTGCTTGTTGGCGACTCGCGCCATCCAGCCGCGTTGCAGCGCATAATTTCCTTCGATGGGTCATCGAGGCCGCAGTCTCAAGGCGCGGGTCTTGGGCAAGCTCCCTGTGTTCAGCCCTCCTCGCGATGCGACCGGGCGGACAAGCTCAAATGGCGGTTTTCCGCCAGCAGCACTCAGCTCACACCGAGCGTCTGGTCGTCGGCACTGGTGCTTGGTCAGGTGTGATCAAGCGAACTTCGCAAGCAACGTGAAGATCACTTTACCGAAGCTTTCCGCGTTGCCGACAATGCGATTTATCTTCTCGTGCTGTTGACCCGCAGAACGAACGATCTCCATGAGCTCCGCAAGCTTCTTTGCGTCCGCGGATTCAGGGAAGAGTTGTCGAATCTCATCTTCAGTGAGGCGACTGATGCCGGAGATCTTGCTGGCAAGCTTGGCATCGGTGTTGGCGCCGGCATTTTTTACGGCCGCATCCACGTCATCCTGAAACTTTCCCCAGTCGATTGACATGTGTCATCCCTCAGGTTCTGAGCTTCTTGGCGATTTCCTCGAGTCTTTTGATGAACGATTCTGATTCCTTCACTTTGGTTGAGGCGTCGTCAGTCTTGTCCACGAGAGCAGATAATGCAGTATCGACCTCGTCGATGTAGGAGGTGAGCGTTTTGTCGCTGACGCCCAGCATGTCCAAGTAGCGCTTACGATTTGTATCCACTTCCGACGCAGATTGTAGGAAAGCAGTCAATGTTCCATTTATGGCGCGCATGCCGTTGTACTCATCCGCGAGTTTCTGCTGAACGGCAGTTTCAAGTTGATCGATGGGTCGGATAAGTTCGGTCCGTTTTGAATTGATTGTTGCTTGCAGCTTCGGTCCGGCAATCAAAATGAACTTGAGTCGATCGCTGGGATTATTGGATGCAACCACTTGATCCCATACGTTCTCGACGTCGTGATCACTGAAGAACTCCGCTGCAAAAACTGGCACCCATTCCTCTTGCACGAATTCATCGATTTGTCGTCGCTTCTCAGAGAAATACTCCGTTACCAGCCGCCGGTGCGCCGCTTCCATAGCACTGACGCGTGAACCGAGTTGCGCCGACAGCTCGGGAGCTTCAGAAGGAATAGATACACAACCTGAAGTG
>DATAFY010000605.1:0-2739 GCA_036257205.1 Steroidobacter sp.
TCGTCGACCTGAACGTTGAAGGAGCCGTAGCCCGCGCCGAGATAAAGTCCTGCGACGTTGTCGTCCGGCTGCGCAACGGCGCCTCCGGTTCCGAGCGTTGTCAGCGCCGTCCAGACGATGGCTCGATTCATGTCACTCTCCTACAGCGCCGCGCATGTTGCGTCGGCTCCACATTGATGCCTCTGAAACGCTCGTCGAAATTTCGCGGTTCCGGACGCTCAACGCTCGTGTAAGTCTTGCTGTCCTCGAAATACGGCGTCGTCCGCAGTCAGCGTGCGTTCGCGGAGCGTGAGTGCGGGCCTAGGCAAGCGCGGAACGGGCGCGCAATCTCGATTGGATTCAGGACGTTTTCGGCGTTCGCCGAACTCAGCGCTCGGCTTGATTCGCGCTGCTACTGCCCGAACACCCAGCGGATCAGCTCGCTTTGAATTGCCTCGCCGGCGCCCATATGGGCGCCGGGATGATTGATGACGATGACGAGAATATAGGTCCTGCCCGATGCGGCGTTGACGTAACCCGCCAGCGCGCTCACGTCATCGATTCGTCCCGTCTTCAGACGAATGCGCCCTTGCATGCCTGTAGCCTTGAAGCGGTTGCGCAACGTGCCGTCCGTTCCTGACAGCGGCAGCGACGCCGCAAACTCGGGCATGAACGGACTGCGCCAGGCGATGGCGAGCACCTCGCCGAGTCCGCGTGCGGTGATTCGCTCTGCGCGCGATAGTCCGGACCCATTGTCGAGCACGAACGCCGCGGCGTCCACGCCGCGTCTCTTGAGCCAGGCGCGAAGCGCATTGCGGCCATTCTCGACGTTCGCGGGAGGACCAAACTGCTCCGCGCCCAAGGTCAGCAGCAGATGCCGCGCCATCACGTTGTTGGAGAATTTGTTGACGAGGCGAATGATCTGCGGCAGCGGCAGAGACTCATGCTCATAAAGGAGCGTCGCGGTCGCCGGCGCGGCGCTCACGCGAAACGTTCCGTCGATCGCGCCGCCTGCCTGCGTCCACAGCGTGCGGAATGCGCCATAGGCGTAATTAGGCGCGCGCATCACGGCGCGATCGATCGAATAACTACCGCATGCCGCTGGGAATACTCCGCTTACGACGAGTGTGTTCGTATCGCCCTCGTCGGGGGCGGTGAAACTGATGCCTCTGTTGTACCCCGCGCATTTGCCCGCGCCCAGGCGCAGTTGGTTGCTGATCGTCAGGTTTGCGGGCCAGGGGTGCAGTGTGATTTGCGGCTGAGTGCGCCCACGAATCGCGGCAATCGTCAAGCGCGTCGTCTGGAAATTGACCATGAGCGCATCGGGCAGGACGTTGTAACTGCGAAACTCCTGACCGTCGAACGCCGCGCGGCTTTCGACTGCGGGTGAGAAATAGGTGTTGTCGATCACGACGTCGCCCGTGATCTTCACGAGCCCTCGCTCGCGCAGCCGCTGGACGAAGTCCCACCAGCGCTCGCTCGTCATGTATGGATCGCCGCCGCCGACGAGGATGAGATCGCCGTTCAAAACGCCATTCACGAGTTCGCCGTCGATGAGCGCGCGCGTTTTCCAGGTATAACCCGGACCGAGCGTATCGAGTGCAGCGAAGGTCGTGAGCACCTTCATGATGGAAGCCGGGCTGCGCGCAACGGAGGAATCCAGATCGAGAACGACCTCATTGGTCGACGCGTCGCGAACGTAAATGCTCACGTGCTCGTTCGGCACGGCGCGTCGCGCAAGAGCGCGTTCGACGCCGGCAGGCAGCCGACTATCGCGCGCACAAGCGCAAGCGGCGGCTAAAAGGCAGACGACCGCGAGGAGCGCAGTTAATCGGCGGAGCATTCGACCGGAGATGGGACAGTTCTGATTCTCGAGCTGACAGTCTAACAGGCTTCAAGGCGGCTTATCCCGGACGCGGGGAATGCCTGATGCGTGTTGCCGCTTCGGCGCGCCTGTGCAGCGCCGCGCTCGCGCAGGCTGCAAGCTGCGCAACGCAAGCCGGACGGCGAACTACGTTGACTCTCGAGCGCCGACCTCAGAGGATTGCGCGGATGTCTGCGGTCTGCGCAGCGCACGAGTCCAGAGGGGAGCATGCGGCGTCTGTGGAATACGTTTCTGAAGGGCCTCGCGGCCGTATTGCCGGTGGGGTTGACGGTCTATGTCGTGTACTGGCTTGCGAGGACGGCTGAGTCGATCCTGAGCGGACCTCTACGCACGTGGCTGCCGTCCGATCGGTACTGGCCCGGACTTGGGCTGGTTGTCGCGTTTCTCATCGTGCTGATCGTCGGCGTGATCGTGGACGCTTACGTCGTGCGCCGGGTTTTCCGGTTCGGCGAATCGCTGCTCGCGCGCATCCCGATCGTGAAATCCATTTTTGCCGCCTTGAAGGACTTTACGAGCTTCCTGCCTGCCGGGGGCAAAAGCCGCGATCTCAAACGGGTCGTGCTGTGGCGTCTGCAGGACGCCCAGATCATTGGCTTCGTCACTGAAGAGCATGTGGATGCACGCCTGTTCGGAAAACAATCGAGCGATTTCGTCGCCGTGTACTTTCCGATGAGCTATCAGATCGGCGGCTACACGCTGTACCTGCCCAAAGGGGAGCTGCGGGAAACCGACCTAACAGTCGAGGAAGCGATGCGGCTCGTGTTGATTGGGGGCGTAAGCGCCGCGGCGGCTGCGCGCAGCGACTCCAGCAACTAGCCAGTAAGGACCCGTTCACGGGCAGATAGTCTTTATCCTGCGCTTACTGCTCTCCAAAC
>DATAFY010000609.1:0-4212 GCA_036257205.1 Steroidobacter sp.
GCCTGCGTCTTCATCCGCTATCCGCTTTCGCTGCAGTAGTGAGGAGCCCTCACCCCCGTTGCTGCGCCTGCAGGCAGCGTGTTCAAGTGGCGTGCGTGTCCTGCGCTCGCCTTCAGCTATGCTTTGTTCCTTTTGTTCACTGGCGGAGCTGACGCAATGGCGATGGATGTGGTGGATTACGAAATCTTCGGCGAGGACATGCAGTACGTAGAGCTCGAGCTCGATCCTGGCGAAGCGGCGATCGGCGAGGCGGGCGCTATGATGATGATGCAGGACGGGGTCGAGATGGACACCGTTTTCGGCGATGGATCCTCACAGCAAGGGGGGCTCTTTGGCAAACTCCTCGGCGCGGGCAAGCGCTTGGTGACGGGCGAATCCCTCTTCACGACGATCTTCCACAACGAAGCACGGTCCAAGCGGCGCATCGCCTTCGCCGCCCCATATCCGGGCAAAATCATCGCCGTCAACTTGACCGATGTCGGCGGGACCCTGCTCTGTCAGAAAGACAGCTTTCTATGCGCAGCACGCGGCGTGTCGCTGGGGATCGCTTTCCAGCGCCGACTCGGCATCGGATTGTTCGGCGGCGAAGGTTTCATCATGCAAAGACTCGACGGCGACGGCATGGTGTTTGTCCACGCGGGCGGCACGCTGATGGCGCGCGACCTCGCGCCCGGCGAGAAGCTTCGCATCGACACCGGGTGCATCGTCGCCTACCAGCAGAGCGTCGACTTCGACATCCAGTACGTGGGCAAGCTCAAGAGCGCGCTGTTCTCAGGGGAAGGGCTGTTCTTCGCCACGCTGACGGGTCCGGGTCGCGTCTGGCTGCAGTCGCTGCCTTTGTCGCGCCTCGCGAATCGAATCATCGCCTCAGCGCCGGCCGCCGGCGGACGCAGTGTCGGAGAAGGCTCAGTGCTCGGCGTGCTCGGCGGTCTGTTGGACGGTGACAACAGTTGAGCAATGCTCCCTTTCTCGCAACCGCGCGGCTGTTCGGGCCGGGCTGCCCCGCGACGGGAGAGCCGGCCCAGATCGTCCTTGACGATCACACCATCGAAGCGCAAACGGCGACGCGCTCGCACGCTGCGTCGCTCAGCGCGCTGCGTTTTCGAGATGTCGGTACGGGTCTCGAACTCGCCTGGGATACGCCTGATGGGGTCTGGGCGGTGCACGTGTTCGACGCGGACGCCTTGCGCCGGCTGCGAGCGCACGCCCCGCTCGAAAGCTCGCCGCGAATGACCGCGCTGCGCACACGTCAGCAGCGTCGTGCGATCTGGCGCACGCTCGGCTGGGGCCTGATCGCCGCGCTCGCTCTGTCGCCGGCGCTCCTGCTGGTCGCTTTCATCTGGCAGTCCGATCGCATCGCGCTCGCCGCCGCCAAAGGAGTCTCGGTCGAAGATGAAGTCAGGCTGGGGGAACAGGCGTTTGCATCGATGCGTGCGACGCTAGACCTGCAGGACAGCGGTCGGGCTTTCGAGGCGGTGCAGGCGCTCGGGCGGCGGCTAACGCAAGGCTCGCGTTACCGCTACCGCTTCTACGTGTCGAAATCGGACGAAATCAACGCGTTCGCGTTGCCCGGCGGCATCATCGTAGTGAACACGGGACTCATCGCCGCCACGCGACGTCCGGAGGAACTCGCGGGCGTGCTCGCCCACGAGGTCCAACACGTGGAGCAGCGCCACAGTCTTCAGGGCGCGATCAAGGATCTCGGCCTGCGCGGGGTGTGGGTGCTCGTGACAGGCGAGCTAGGGGGAAGCGCACTGGGTCAGGCGGCGCTTGAGCTGACCTCTCTGAGTTTTTCGCGCGAGGCGGAAGCACAGGCGGACAAGCACGGATTCGATGCGATGGCGGCTCACGGCGTGGACCCCTCGGGCATGGCGGATTTCTTCGCCGTGCTCACGAAGCGCGATGGGGCGGCGCCCCCGGCGTTCCTCTCGACGCATCCGGCGAGCACCGCACGGGAGCAAGCGTTGCGCGCTCGCATTCAAGTACTCAGCGAACGCAGGTTCGAACCGCTGACGATGAAGCCTTGGCCTCCTCAAACAACCCCTTAGCGGTTGGCCCCGAGCGCTTGGCGCCTGCGCTGGGGCGATCTCGCACGCGCCGGAGGCGAGACTGGAAGTCGGAACGAATTGGCGGTCGTTCTGTGCGCTGGCGCCTTGCGCAGGATCTGGCGTGAGGCGCGCGCCAGGGTGAGATGACTCACCGCTCTCCAGC
Source organism: Steroidobacter sp. (assembly GCA_036257205.1). Classification (GTDB taxonomy): domain Bacteria; phylum Pseudomonadota; class Gammaproteobacteria; order Steroidobacterales; family Steroidobacteraceae; genus Steroidobacter. Next base: position 2,212 of record DATAFY010000609.1, read on the forward strand.
TCACGAATCGGGCGACACCTGAATCAGATCTTCGCGATACAGGTGCATCATTACGATCTTGACGCCTTCTGTGCAGGCCGCCGGCGGCAGATCGAACTCGTTTCTCAGGACGCGACAGATCCTCTCAAGGGTCTGCGGCGTTTCGAGCAACTCCCAGATGCGCAGATTGGCCTCCGGCGGCGTCACCTCGCTTGCGTGCTCAATCGCTTGCCGTAGGTTTTCCGTTTCCTGACCCAGGCCCACCCTATTGGTACTGCGCACGTAGGATGGGGTCCCGCGGATCTCAGCCATGACGGTCCCCTCGTTGCTATCTGAGGCGCCGGCAACTGCTTCAATGAGCCCCGCACTGCACCGGTCAACGGTAACCGTGACGAGCTCGCGTCTGAACGTTCAGCGAGCGTACCGCCGGCGCAGAGAGGTGATCAATGTCGACTCGAGCCGCGAGCTCAATCGCGATTCTGGGGCTCGAGAACTGCTTCCGTCCTCGGAGCGCTTCAGTTCAAGCCCTGGGGGCGTTCTTGCGTCGCCGCAAGGGGCAACACCGTCGCCTTCGCGGCTTTGCCGCAACAGCTTTCTCCGCCTACACGCGCACCGATGCGAATGTTCTCGATCACGGTTGGAGCACCAGCTGGTAGGCGGCGCCGACTAGGATGGGCCCGCGGGTCGGGGCCAAACGGCGGATCCGACTTCGTCATGGTGCGCACGACGGAACATCCTCACAACATTTATCATGCAGCGGCAAACGCACGAAAACAGGTGGCCGCCAATGCGAGCAGCAATATACGAACGAACCGGAACGGCGCGCGAGGTGCTGCAGATCGTCGAGGCGCCGACGCCCGAACCGGGGCCGGGCGAAGTACGCGTCAAGCTTGCATGGTCGGGCGTTAATCCGTCGGACGTGAAAACGCGCGCGGGGGTGCGCAGCCGCACCCTGGCGTTTGCGCACATCATCCCTCATAGCGACGGCGCCGGCGAGATCGATGCGGTGGGCGCTGGCGTCTCCGAGGCTCGCGTGGGGGAACGGGTGTGGACTTGGAACGCCGCCTGGGGACGACCATTCGGCACGGCCGCGCAGTACGTGGTGTTGCCCAGCGAACAGGCCGTGCCGTTGCCCCAGGGCGTCGATCTGGCCGCCGGCGCCTGCCTCGGGATTCCCGCGCTGACGGCCTGGCATGCAGTGAGCGTGGACGGCGGGGTGGCGGAGAAAAGCATATTGATCGCGGGCGGCGCCGGCGCTGTAGGTCATTACGCGATTCAGATCGCGCGCGAACTTGGCGCGCGACAGATCCTGACCACAGTCAGCAGCCCGGAAAAAGCCGCGCTCGCGCGCGCGGCGGGCGCAGATGCGACGATCGACTATCGACGAGAAGACGTCCCGGCGCGCATCCACAGTGAGACCGGCGGGTGCGGCGTGGACCGCATTATCGAGGTGGATTTCGGCGCGAATGTGGCGCTGGACGTGCAGATCGTCAGGCCCGGAGGGGACATCGTCGTGTACGGCAGCGCGGCCCCGGAAGTCCCGGTTCCATTTGTTCCGATGATCACGAAGCACCTTCGGCTGCGCTTCTTCATCGTGTACACCCTGAGCGCGCACGATCGCATGCAGGCGATCGAAGGGGTGACTTCGATGCTCAGCGAAGGACGACTCACCCATAATCTCGCAGAGCGACTGCCGCTCGAACGCATCGCCGAGGCGCACGAACTCGTGGAAAGCGGCCGCGCCGTCGGCAACGTGGTGATTCGTATAGAGTGATCGATGGCGAAACGCACCGGCAGCGCCGATCTGCCTCTGCATGGGGGATATGTCCCCGCGTGGCTGTCGGAGCGCATGTCGAAACTCGGTCGCGTGATCGTAGAAGCAGTCGTGCTTCACTACGGCCGCGACGAGCTCCTGCGCAGGCTGGCGCATCCCTTCTGGTTCCAATCTTTCGGCGCAGTCATGGGCATGGATTGGCACTCCTCCGGCGTGACCGCGAGCGTGCTGGGCGCACTGAAGCGAGG
>DATAFY010000623.1:0-1688 GCA_036257205.1 Steroidobacter sp.
TCCTGCGTCGGCCCAGATCTGCATGGACGCTGGGGTAGGGTTCGCCGACCTGGCGGGAAACTGCCACCTCGCGTTCGGCCGCGTCTATATCGAGAAGAGCGCGGCGGAAAATCCGTTCCGAAAGCGCCGCGTCCAGCGTTCCCTGTTTGCCGCCAAGTCGGAAAGGGTATTGCGGCTGTTGCTCGCCGAGCCGAATCGGATGTGGCGCGTCGCTCAGCTCGCGGAGAAGGCGCAGGTGAGCCTCGGCCAGGTAAGCAATTTGCGCCGCCGCTTGCTCGATCAGGAGTGGGCGGTCGTGGAAAAAGGCGGCCTCCGGCTTTCCAGGCCGCGCGAGTTGCTCGAAGCGTGGCGCCAGGCCCACCGACTCGATCCGGAGCGGAGCGACTCCGCCTACACGTTGCTTCACGGCGAGGCTCTGGACAAGGCGCTGCGCGCCCTGCTCGCAGAGGCCGGCGATGGCCGGCACGCGTTACTCGCGTCCTATTCGGCCGCCCGCTGGCTGGCGCCGTTCGCACGTGTCGCGGGTGTTTACCTGTACGTGGACGAGCAAGGCGGGGATGCTGTTCACGAGTACCTCAAGCTCGAGGCGGCCGCCAAGGGCGCAAATGTCTCGCTGATGCGGCCGAAGGACGAGGGCGTGTTTCTCGATCGAATCGAGGCGGGCCAAGGCATGTGGTGCACCAGCCCGATACAGACTTATCTCGATCTCGCGGTCAGCGGGGAGCGCGGCGCCGAGGCTGCGGAGCACCTCTTCAACGAACGCATCGCCCCGCTCTGGAAGGCCGGCAAGTGAGCGAGGCTGCGGTCGCCGCCGACTATGATGACCGAGGTGCGCGCGCCGCCCTTGCTGTCGTCGTGGAGCTGGGCCAAGTGCTCGGCGCGCATCGCGACGCGTTTGTGATCATTGGGGGAACGGTGCCCTCACTCCTCCTGCCCAGTGCCGATCCGCAGCACATCGGTTCGCTCGATGTCGACCTCGACCTGGACACGGACAAACTTGCAGATCATGGCTATGCGGACCTGATCGAGAAGCTGGATGCGGCCCGTTACGAACGCAATGTAGAGGGTCTCAAGCCATTCCAGCTCAGGCGCACCGTCGATCTGCGCGACGGCGGCGAGCCGGTCGCGGTGATTGTGGATCTCCTGATGCCGAAGGGAGCCAGGACGGCGAAGAACCGACCGAAGCTTGTCGAGGGGTTGCGGGTGCAGGAAGCCGACGGCGGCGCGATCGCCTTGCACAGCAATCTCAAGGTGCTGATCGCAGGCACCATGCCGGACGGACGAAAAAACGAAGTCGAAATGCTCGTCGCTTCGATTCCGGCGCTGCTCGTCATGAAAGGGTACGCGCTCGTCCAGCGCGACAAGAAGAAGGACGCCTACGATATCTATTTTTGCATCCGCAACTACCAGGACGGGATCGATGCGCTCGCAAACGAATGCGCCAAGCTGCTCGACGACCCGGTGGCGCGGGAAGGCTTTGAGAACATCGCGAGAAAGTTCGACAGTGCGGATGCTTTCGGGCCGCAAACGGTGCGGTTGTTCCTCGAAGGCTCCCGTGCACTGGGCGGGATGAGCCCCGCACAGATACAGGAGGACGCGTTCCGGCAGGTTCGAGCGCTCCTTGCCGCTCTGGGACTGGTGAAGTGACCGTCCATCCGTACGCCGAGGCCCGCATCGTCGAAGAGCCG
>DATAFY010000627.1:0-8331 GCA_036257205.1 Steroidobacter sp.
TAGAGAGACCTCAACGCGGCTTCCACAAGAACTCGTCCAGTTCTTCCGCTCGCCGCGGCCACCCGAAACGCTTCAGATCGACGCGCGCGCCCGTGAACACGACGCCTTCGCTCTCGAGCAGCCGCCGTTGTCGCACGTGCGCTTCGCTGCCGATGGGAAATGAGATCCGCCCGCTCGCATTGATGACGCGCTGCCACGGCACGCGCACCGTCGTGGTGCGCAACACCGTTCCGACCAGGCGCGCACGGCGCGGCAGCCCGGCTGCGTCGGCGACGTCGCCGTATGTGCTTACTCGACCGCGAGGAATGCGCCTGACGGTTTCCAGAATGCGCTGTGCATCGCCCATTCCACGGGTGGAACGCGGCGCCGAGCGGCCCTTGTCCTTCTTCCTGCTCACCAGCGCCCACGACAATTGGATCAAATCGGAATGCGATCGTGCACGGTCTGCTGCGAACGATCGGCGCGGTCCGGGTTGCGTCGCCGCTCCCCGCCTGTAAGCGCAATCCCGAGCGCAGCCAAGAAGGGCAGCACTCGCTCTAGAAAATCGCCCGGCGAATCCGGAAGAAGGTGAAATAGCAACGAGAGCACAAACCCCGACCACATGGCGCCCAGCATCGACCCGGGCCGAATCCGCTTCCCGCCCAGCCGAACCAGGAGCAAAGGGCCAATCGCTGCGCCGAGGGCTGTGTAACCGAACGCCGCCCGCTCAAGCAGCGACTCAGGCGCCGCGACACCGAGGCAGAGCGCAGCCAGGGCGGCGGCTACGGCCGCCCCCTTCATCCATGAGGCGGACAGCGGCGCGGCGTTGCGCTTGAGATCCGCGTGCAGGCTTACGCCGAGCGCCAGCAGCGGGCCGGCGATGGAGGAGATGAGAGCGGCCAACAGGGCCGTCGCGAGGATTGCACCCAACCATCCAGGCAGCAATCTTTCGGCGATCGCAAACAGCGCGAGCTCCGGACGTTCAAGGCCTCCGTAAAGGAGATTCGCGGCCCAACCGCCGGCGAGCGTCAGAATAAGCGTCAACGCGATCCAACCCAGCGCGACCCAACGTACGCGTTTAAGCGCGGCTTCATCGCGCACCGCCATGAACCGATTCAACGCTTGCGGTTGACCGCACATTGCGAGTCCTATGCCGACCCCGCCGCCGGCGAAGGCGACGGCGATGATCCCGCGCTTACCCCCAAAGTAGTCCGTCCATGCGGGGTCGAGCGCGCCGATCGATAATCCGATTTGCTCCCAGCCGCCGAGCGCGGTCAGGCCCGCAAGCAACAGCAATGGGAGGATCAGGAGCATCAGGACGCTCTGAGCGAGCTCGATGGCCGCCGCGCCGCGCAGGCCTCCTGCGAACACGCACGCGCCTACGACAGCGGCGCAGAGAGTCTGGGTCAGTGCGAAATCAAAACTGAAAATCTCTGCGAACGCCAAACCGGCGATTCGCAGCACGGCGCCCGCTTGCAGCAGCAAGAGCGGCGCCATGAACAAAAGCAAGCTACGGACGATGAGCGGCTGCAGGCGATCGCCGACGTCTGCGCTCACAACTTGCACGACGCAAACCGCCCCCTGACCCGCGGACGAGACGCGCAGTCGAGGCGCGAGGTAGAACAGATTGAGGGCAGCGCCCAGTACTGCGCCGATGCACAGCCAGATCGCCGCCGCTCCCCAGACGAACGCCGCGGCGCACAGCGTGAACAGAAACCATGCACTGAGCGCGTTTGCGCCGTACCCCAATGCAGTAAGCCAAACTCCGAGCCGCCGGCTGCCCACGGCGAAATCCAGTGCGTTGTGCGTACGCCGCGCGGCCCACGCGCCCAGGCTCAGCGCGAGGGCGATAAGGCACAGGACGGATAGGATGGCGACGGCCGAACGCGTCATCGTGCATCCCCGCGCGCGCGTCGGGCGCGCGCGGCATCGAGAGCGCGACATACCTCGCGCGCACCCTCGACGAGCCGCGGCGTAGGCCGAGCGAGGCGATCGGATGAGATCGTATAGACGCTGTCCTGACGCACCGCTTCAATACGCCGCCACCGCGCCCAATACGCGCGCGCGTCGAGCACAGCGTCGTCCGTGGCCAGAATCACCTGCGGGTCGGCGGCAATCACCGATTCGACGCCCACCACCGGCGCAAGCTCCTTCAGACCTGCGAACACGTTGCGCCCGCCGCACAGATCGAGCACTTCGCTCATGATGTGACGCCCATTGATTGTGTAGAGCGGCCGGTCGTTCACCTGCAAGAACACGCTGAGCGTGGGTCGACCTGCGTATTGAACGCGCAAAGCGACGACGCCCGCCTCGTACTCTGCCGCCGCTTTCTCGGCGCTTGCCTGCACGCCTGCGATATCCCCGATCGTTCGCAACGCGCTCGCCACATCCTGCAGACGAGCGGTTGCGATGAGCTTCACGTTCAATCCGAGCGCCTGCAAACGCTGGACCGCGGCAGCGGGGGTGCCGGAGTCCCAGGCGAGCACAACGTCGGGTTCGAGCGCGAGCACCCGCTCGAAGTCGAGGCGAAAAGCATCGCCTATGCGCACGATCCGCCGCGCGGCATCAGGGTGGTCGCTGTACTCAACAGTACCTACCACGCGTTCGCCGGCGCCCGCTGCGAACGCCATCTCGGTGAGATGCGGCGCGAGGCTGACGATGCGTGGACGCTCCTGCCGCGATTCACTTCGCGCGGGCGCGCCGTCCACAGCGCACACGAAGACGACCGCGCAAAGCAATGCACGCTTCACTGCACGCCCAGTCTGAGCAACGCTCGCAGGCGCGGCCAATCGAACGCCGGCCCGGGATCGGTCTTGCGACCGGGGGCGATGTCGCTATGGCCGACCACGCGCTCGGGCGACAGGGAGGAGTAGGCTTCGCACAGCTCGAGGATAAGTTCGCTCAGCGCTCGATACTGCGCGGGCTCGTAGGCGCTGCCGTCAGTTCCTTCCAGTTCCAGCCCGATCGAGAAATCGTTGCAGCGCTCGCGGCCGCGGTAGTTCGATTGACCTGCATGCCAGGCGCGCCGATGGAAAGGCACGTATTGGACGATTTCGCCGTCGCGCCGGATCAACACATGCGAGGAAACGGTGAGACTGGCGACCTGCGCGAAATAGGGATGCGCGTCCGGCGGCAGGGTGTTCGTGAACAACCGATCGATCCATATGCCCCCGAACTCACCGGGCGGCAGACTGATGCCGTGCACGACGATCAGATCCGGAGAGGCTCCTGCGGGCCGGTCGTCAAAATTGGGCGACGGGACGCGACGGGCGCGCGTAAGCCATCCGCTCGTAGGATCGATTGCAGAGCCGCTGGACCTTACTCGCATGGCGCGGCAGTTTGCATTTTGCACGCCGCCGGCACAATGCTTGCTTTCTTTGGAAGCGTGCATCTGACGACCCGGCGCAGAGCCGGCCGAATCGTAGTTCAAGCTTCGTCGCCATTGACGTGGCGATGCGCTCATTCTGGAGGACTCAGCAGCCGATGCGACTGAACCGTATCTATTGCGACGCGCCGCTCGCGACCGGCGCGGAAGCGACGCTGCCGCCGGCGGGCGCGTACCACGTCTTACGCGTGCTGCGCATGCGCGAGGGCGCGCCGCTGAGCGTCTTCGACGGACGGGGCGGCGAATTTCGTGCGGAAATCGCGCGTGTGGCCGCAGACAGCGTCGTGGTCCGACTGGGCGAGCAGACCGCCGGCGCGCCGGAATCGCCGCTGCGCATCACGCTCGTGCAGGGTGTATCGCGCAGCGAGCGCATGGACTGGACGCTGCAGAAGGCCACGGAACTCGGCGTCGTCTCGATCGCGCCCGTTCTGACGGCGCGCAGCGTAGTACGGCTCGATCAAAAACAGGCTGACAAGAAACAGGCTCACTGGCGCGGCATCGTGATCGGGGCGTGTGAGCAATGCGGGCGCGCGAAAATCCCGAACGTCGCGGCGCCGGTTGCATTGCAAAGCTATCTGACCAGTGCGCGCAAAGAAGGTTTGCGACTCGCACTCAGTCCATCCGCGCAAGGCTCGCTGGCGGGTTTGACGGGCCTGCCGTCCCGGGTCGAGTTGCTGATCGGCCCCGAAGGCGGTCTTGACGACGGTGAACTCATCGCCGCGCGCGCCGCCGGCTTCACGCCGGTGCGTCTCGGCCCCCGCGTGCTGCGCACGGAGACAGCCGCCGTAGCGGCGCTCAGCGTGCTGCAGGCTCTATGGGGGGATCTGCAGTAACCGAGCGGAGCAACCACACGCAGTGCGCAGCATCCGTCTGCGTCGCGCGCTAGGAAGCGCACGTTTCTTCGCTGATCATCCGCTCGAGGTGCTCGAAGTCCGGAATGAGCGGCGATTCGTTCAGCATGCGGACCTGGGACAGGATCGGCCCGTCGGAGAACGTGCGACTCGGATCCGCTTTCACGACGTCCGGGTTCACGCGCACAAGCTGTGGGAAGCCCTGCGTAACGACGCCGAAGTACCCGCTCGTGAGCTGAGCGGTCAAGCCGACGAAAATCACGATGCGCGTGCGTGTTCCTGGCGCGGGTGGAGTCTGTCCGCAGACGGCTTCGAACGAAATCACCGGCACGGGTCGCCCGCTCCAATGAATCGTTCCCAGATGCCAGGCCGGCGCCCCTTCCATTTTCTCAGGCGCTTGCCATGTAACTACTTCAGCAACGCACGCACGCGGCACGATCAGCCGCTCCTGAGCGAGCGGCACTAGCAGACTGTAGAGTTCGTTGGAAGGGATGTCTTGCATACACTCGTCGCCCGCAAATTATGGTGCGGTTATGCGCCGACGCGCCGCGACCAGCGGTTCGATCGCATCCAGCAATTGATTCTCCTGGTAGGGCTTGCCCAAGTAATCGTTGACTCCGAGTTCGATCGCGCGAGCGCGGTGTTTTTCGCCTACTCGCGATGTGATCATCACGATCGGAATGTCCGCGAGCCGTGCATCGGCGCGGACGTGCGCAGCGAGTTCATAGCCGTCCATGCGCGGCATCTCAACGTCGAGAAGGATCACGTCAGGCAGATGTTCCTGCAGAATTGACAACGCGTCGACGCCGTCCTTCGCGGTCATGACGCGCATGTCGTTGCGCTCGAGCAGGCGCTGCGTCACGCGGCGCACCGTGATCGAGTCGTCGACGACCAGCGCAAATGTTCGCTTGTCCTCTTTCGGGCCCTCGGCCAGCTGCGAGCGTCCGCGCCATTCGGAGCGTACCAGCGCGCCCATATCGAGAATGACCACGATGCGTCCATCGCCCAGAATCGTTGCGCCCGCGACGCCGCGAATGCTCGCGATCTGCGGGCCCACGGATTTCACCACCATCTCGCGGCTGCCGACGAGCTCATCGCTCACCAGCGCCGTCGAGTGCTCGCCCGCCCGGATTAGGATGAGTGGAACGGCCACATCGACGTCGGGCAGGGTCGAAGGACCGCCGCCGATGAAAGCGCCGAGGTGCTGCAAACGATAGACCTGACCGCCATAACTGAAGGTCGGCGTCTCCTCCGCCAAGTGCTTCTGCACTTCCGAGCGCGGCACGCGCGCCACGCCTTCCACCGACGGCAGCGGCAGCGCGTACAACTCATCCCCTGTGCGCACGATCAAGGCCTGGGTGATCGCAAGCGTGAACGGCAAACGGATCGTGAACTTCGCCCCATTGCCTGGCTTGGACTCGGTGAAGAGCACGCCGCCCAACTTCTTGATCTCGTTGACGACCACATCCATGCCGACGCCGCGACCGGCGTGCTGCGTAATCGCGCTCGCGGTGCTGAACCCTGGCTCCAGGATGAGCTGCAGGGCTTCTTCGTCGCTCAACATGCGCCCGGGCTGCAAGAGCCCGCGCGCTTTTGCGCGCTCGCGCACTGCATTCACGTCGATGCCGCGGCCGTCGTCCTCGAGAACGATGACCATCTCTGAACCTTCGCGATGCAGACCGACGCGGATCACACCGCTCTCCGGCTTGCCGCGCGCGATACGCTCCTGCGGCGTTTCTATTCCGTGCACGACTGAATTGCGAAGCATGTGCTCGAAAGGCGGCAGCATGCGCTCGAGCACCTGACGGTCCAGTTCGCCCGAAGCGCCGACGACCACCAGCTCCGCCTTCCTCTGCGTATCCTCCGCGACCTGTCGCACCAGGCGCGTTAGACGCTGCACATGGCGCTGGAAAGGGACCATGCGCGTTCGCATCAGCCCGTTCTGCAGCTCCGTAACCACCCGCGACTGCTGCAGCAGCAAGTTCTGCGCCTCGCGCGTGAGATTTTCGAGCAACCCTTCGATGCTGCCCACGTCGCTCACCGACTCGGCGAATGCGCGCGTCAGCTGCTGGATGGCGGAATAGCGGTCGAGCTCCAATGGATCGAAGTCGGCGCGGTCGGGGCGTTCCTCGTGACGTCGGTGTAGGATCTGCGCTTCGGTTTCGAGCTCGAGCTTGCGCAACTGCTCTTTCAGACGCGTCACTGTCCGCCCGAGTTCGGCGAGGTTGAACTCGATCGAGCCCACCTGCTGCTCCAGGCGCGAACGGAAGATGCTCACTTCGCCCGCGTTGTTGAGCAGCGTGTCCAGCAGCTCGGCGTCGACGCGCGCAAACTCCTGACGCTCGGGCCCCGCAGATTCGCGTCCCGGGAGGACCGTAGGTTGAGGCCGCACCGCTTGTTCGGCCGCATCGGCCGGAAGCTCGGGCGGGAGGGCGGCTACATCAAGCGTCGGCTGTGCGCCGGCGTCTTGCACGCGCACGGCCGCGCGAGGCGCAGCCGCGCCAAGTTCATCGGCGTCGAATTCGACGGCGAAATCGCCGATATGTTCCAGGTCGGCTTGCGGCGCCGGTGGGAACGCCTCCATCGGCGTAGAAACGATGTTTGCAGCCGAGCCGGCGTCGAGGCCTCTGTCCTTCGATTCGGCTCCTTCAGGGCCGCTCGGACCGCCGAAAGCTGCGGGTTCCACCGATTCTTGTCCAGCGAGCGCCCGGATGCGGTTGATGAGGTCGCGCGCTGGCGTTGCGCGTCCGCCGTTGCTGACGATGTCGCGCATCCGATGCAATTCATCGAGGCTGGCCTGCAGAGCGCGGAATACTTGCTCCCTGGGAGCGACCTCGCCGCTTTCAACGAGTTGCATGCACGTCTCGAGCTCGTGGCTTAAATCGCCCATCGCGCGAATCCCCGCCATGCGGGCGCCGCCCTTTAGCGTGTGCACGACCCGTTTCAGCTCGAAGACGAGCGCTTTGTTGGCTCGATCCTGACGCCATGCGGAGAAAGCCTGCTCCGCCGTTTCGAGCAGTTCAGCTGCCTCCTCCGTGAAGATGGCGGCCACCTCCGGATCGAAATCTCCGTCGTGGCCAGCATCCTCGGCGAGGAGGGGCGGCTGCAATGCAATTAGCGTGGGAGCGAGGGTTGCAGTCGACGCGTCCACCCTCGCTTGCGCCGCCGATCTGGACCTCGCGTCCATGTCGCTCTCGTGACTCAGCGTGGGATTGCGCATCGTGTGCGATGCGTCGCCCGCAGCTTCCCGTACGGTCTGCCGCTCGAGTTCCGCAGCCCCTGAGGCGCCTTCCACGACCGCGGGCCCGGCGCGTGAAGTCTCATCGCGGCCGGCCAGAGGAGGCGTTGCCTGTGCTGCTTGAGAGATCTCTGCGCTGTCCTCCGCGAAGATCCCGAGGTCCTCCTCAAGATCCAAGACCAGGACGTCCACCCCATCTTCGGCGGCCGCGGCGCCCTGCAAGTCTTCCAAGGCTCGCGCCGGCGCGTCGTCGAAATCCAAACCGAGCGCGGCTGCGGCAATGGGCTCCAGCTCAATGACCTCCGGTTCCTCGAGGACATCCGCAGCGAATACGTCGCTGTCCACGATGTCGTCCAAGTCGCTCGCTCGCGGTGCGCAGCGCCCAGGGTTCGATGCGCGATTGGGCGGACGCACGCTCGTCGCATCGAGCGCCTCAGCCAGCCTCGCGATCTCCACATCCAGCGCGCGCTCGAGCTCCGCCAGACGCGCGACGACGGCGCCGTGGGTCGGAAAAAACCCCGTGCCTTCGTTAATGTGCTCGACGACGCGCTCAATCGCAGCGACGACGTCGTTCAATGCGTCCAGACCGGTTCCAGGCAGGCCGATGGAGTTGTCGTACAGCTTACGAATATAGCGATTGAGCGGCTCTGCGATTTTGATGCCCTGGCGGACGCCGGCGGTTTTGGCCGTACCGCTCAGGGTGTGACAGGAGCGATGCAGAGCTTCGGTAACAGGATAGGGCGCGGTCGCGATTCTGCATGCGTTGATGAAGTCACGGATAACGCAAAGATGGCCCGCGGTTTCCTTAGCGTAGATTTCGTGCAGACCCGGATCGATCACCGGCGCGGCCGAAGGTGTTTTTCTTTCCTCAGCGGCGG
>DATAFY010000631.1:0-3626 GCA_036257205.1 Steroidobacter sp.
AGCGTCAACGGCAATATGCCGCGATCGGGTCGCAACGGCACAGATGCTTCATCGAAGCTGATGCTGTTGACCCGCGCGTCTTCCGGAATTCGCACCTCGTGCCGCCCGCCTCGACTGCTGCGATAGGCGAATTCGAGCGTCGTTTCGGTGAGCCGCCGACCAAAGTTCGCTTCTACACCCACGCGATCGACCGCAAGCGTCGTGCCGGCGCTCGCGCTCGGACGAACGACCGAGATATGGAGGGTTTCGCCGGGCCGCGGGAGAAACTGATTGACCCACGCTCCCGCGAGATATTCGCTCGGCAGAATCGGCGGCGTTCCCGAAAACTCGGTGTGCCACGTGGGGCTCACGATCACGTCCCACTGCTCGACCCATGCTTGATCCTTCGCAGCCGTCCACTGCAGCCGGTCCACGCGTTCGAGCGATGATTCCCAGCTCGCGACCTTCGCTCCTGCCGGCATCGAGATCAGCGCGGCGCCGTCGCGAACCTCAAGTCCGGGCGTGAGCACCGCTTCCCCAGGCAGCAATGGCACACGCAGCGTGAACGCACCCTCCTCAGGGGCGAGCCGCTCGACCTGTGTGGTCACCGTCCAGTCAAGATTCATGAATAGGCGCCGATGGATGCGCACGAACACGGGGAAGCGCTGCTGCGCTCGTCTCGCCGCGGCTGCGCTCACACCGACGCGACGCGTCAGCTGAAGCGCACTGTTGAGCAGTCGCCCTTCACTGCTGCCCGATGAATCCCATCCTTCCGCGCGCACGACCACGCGTCGGGGCGGCGCGGAAAACTCGATCGACAACTCGTCCGCGACAACTCGCCCCACCATGCTGATGCGATGAACACCAGGATCGAGCGGCAGCTCCCAGACGTCGCCGTAACGCGCTATTGCGTCCAACGCCTGACCGTCCATGGACAAGCGCTCGACATCCCATGAAGGGCCTGCGTGCGGCGCGCGGATCGCGACATTCGCCTGAGCATGAATGTCCATGTCGATTGCGAGCTTTTCGCCCTCGACGTCGACATGGGCGACCACTACCTCTGCGCAATTCGGCGCGCACTTCGCGGGCTGCGTGAGACGACGCTTCAGCTCCGAGAGGATTTGCGCATCCGGCGTCTGAGCCTCGGCAGGCGAAGGAACACTCGAAAACGCGATCAGCGCCAAGACACACGCCGGCGCGGCGCGAGGCCAATCGCTCAGAGGCCATCTTTTCGGCAGACCGAACGAGAGCCGCGCCAGAGCGAGCAGAAGCACGCCGCTCAGTACTACCCCCAACAGCCGCCACAAGGCTAACCAGAACGGCGGGACGATCGTGAGCCGCACGGTTTGCGACGGATCGACCGGACCGCTCCAGGTCAGGCGATGCGTGAGGAATTGCCAATCGGGCGTTCCCGGTCCCGTTTGCACCATCGCATCGGGCGCATAGCGGTCCAGGCGCCTTGTCTCGATCGATGGAGCCTGCAGCGGCGGAGCCATGGCGTCCGCAGGCGCAGGCTCGACGAGCACCCCGGGAAACGGCGGCTCAGCTTGCTGCTTAGCGCCCTCCACCATCGGTACGAACGATGCGGTCTCGAGCTGCGCTTGCGGGTGCAACGCGAGCCGGTATTGCGTGATCGCAAAGGGAACCAGCACGAGTGCAAGTACGCCGAGCGAGGCCGTGCGATAGACGCCCGACCACTTGCGCAACCGACCTTCCGGAACGGCGCGTGCAATCGCGACCGCAATCAGTGCATTGATCCAGAACCAGTTCGGCGCGCCCGACTCATGGAGCGTGAGCAGCACCGCCAACGCCGCAATGACGCCGCCGGACCAGCCAAGCAATCTGTACGCCGCAGCGCTCACGAGCATGAGCAAGAACAGATCGAGCAACTCCCAGCGATCGAGCCATGCATCCGCATCATCCACGCCCCAAGCCGCCAGCAGTCTATGCCCGGGCGGAAGATGCAGCGTCGCCGCGACGCTCTCGAAGCGCGCATCCCACCCAGTGGCGGGCAATGCGCCGTCGGCCGTGAGGCGCGACAGCGCGGTCACGTCCAGGGTCGGCGTCCGGACCTCGAATCCTGTGCGGCCCGCGGCTCCGTCCGTAATGAGCATCGTTTCGTCGCCAATGCGGGCATTGAGGAGCCGATAAGGCGTGAGCATGTCGAGCCGCCAGCCTTGTTCCATCGTGCCTGTCACATGATCGCGCGCATCGAAGCCTTCGTGGTCAAAAGCAAGCCATAGGTCGCGCCCCAGAGAGAGCCGGTTCGCATCTTCTCGATTGAGACCGCGACTGCGCTCTGCCAGGGTGAACGAGCCTCCGCGCCGGATGCGATACGCCGGCGCATCGCGCCACCTTGCCGGAACGTCCGCCTGCACGGGATCAATAGGTTGCGCACCTTCGACCGCGGTGATCCGCAGGCGATCCTCGCTTCGATAACTCCAGATCTCATCGTCCGCCCACGTTCCCTGGTCGGACGGCAACACGAAATGATCGGCCGTCGTCGTTGTCCGGGCACGTACCGTGAGCACGTGTTCGCCCGAACGGACCTGCACGCTCAAGCGACCATCCGGCTCGAATCTGAACGGCAGGTCCCCGCTCGTAGCGATGGGCGCGAAACCGTCCGGCAGCGCGCGCGCGAGCGACTCCTCGCGCGCATCGCCCGAAACTTTCAGATGCAGCTCGGTCGTCAGCTCCATGGGACTGCCGTCCTGCAGGAGCCTGTAGATTTGGATCAGCAGTGCGCGCGGTTGCGCTGCCGTTCGCACCGCGCCGAGCCACAGGCGATCGCCGCGCAGGTCGACCGGAACAATGCGCCTACCGTCGATGGCCAAGTCGACGAGCGCTGTGGCGGGCGAGACGCGCAGGGATTCCGGACGACGCATCCAGGTGAACTCGCCCCTCACCTGATGCGCGCCGCTCTGCAGACGAATGCGCGGCGCGCCCTCGTGCGCGACGACCGCCGCGCGCACGCCGTCGACAGTTACGTCCTCCGGCCAATGCGTCTCATCGCCGGGCAGCGTGATCCATTCTTCTGTGTACAGCCGCCAGGCTTGTGAGAACTCCCCGCCGCCCGATCCCACCGAAAGCCGCAGCCTGCCCGGCCAACGGCACTCGAAATCGCCGGAGGATTGGGGTGCGACGCCGTTGCGCACCGGGCAACGGCGATACTCCTCCCCATAGATGACCCAAGGCTCCCAGGCTTTGAGCCCCTGTGGCGCACTGATGTCCTGCGCCTTCACCCCACTCGACAAGAACAGCGCCGCGACGAATCCGAACAACGCCGATCGGTGCATAGTAACTCCAACTTTAATGGCTGCTATTAACGCGTGGCGCCGTCCTTGCGGATTGAGACGCCGGCAAACACGATTCCGGGGAGCACAGAGGACATGCGGCTTCCGAGAATCTAGAAATGAGAGCAGGCGTCCTCACTACGAAAGCGTAAAAGCCAATCCCTGTCGCCGTAAGGTAAACGCTTTCATCCCCAAGTATCAGTGACGCCATGAACGGAATCGAGATTCCCGTCCCTCCCACTGCCATGAGATTGCACAGCCGAAAGGGTCCTCAGAGACAAATTCGGCGTGAACGAGCGGTCAGTTCTGCTCGTGAACGATCGGCGCGATCTGGATGCACATCTGCTGGCGAGC
>DATAFY010000027.1:0-5117 GCA_036257205.1 Steroidobacter sp.
GCGTGGATCAGGAGGCGCGTCGCCGTTTGCGGCAGCAGGCTGAGAGAGATAAATATTGCCAGCCGTCCTTCTGGAGCATCTTGCTGGTGTGCGCCTTGGTGGTCGTGAGTAGTCGAGGGAACGATAGTGGCGCGTTGTTTACGACCTTCTGAGCGTGCGTCTCTGGATAAATACTTTTCAAGAGCGCCAGCTGGGCGGCGATCTCGTCGCTGCGGCAGATCCCGAGGATGGCCACGTACGAGCCGTCCTCAGCCTGGACGACCTTGGGGAAGTCCGGGGAAGGCTCGAGGAAGCTGTTATAGACAATCAACGCTTGGGTCCAGCGCTCGCGCCACGCTTCGGCGGCGTTTCGCTCTGCGCCGCCGCCGAGAATAAGGACTTCGGGACTCTCCACGAGGGAGGGCGCCGGAGACGCCGAGGATCGCGAGGGCAAAGCGTGCGCTTGGCTGGAGGGAGTGACTGAATCCTCCTCCGCAGAGCAGAGGGAGCTGGCCAGTATCAGATATGCGATGACCGTCGCCACCTCTGAATGCATGGTGTTGTTCCTTTGAAAATGGCGCTTACATTCTCCAGTAAGTCCGCCGGCGTCAGGTGGTCACTTCTCGCGCACCTCGAATGACCCGAGCGCGATGTCCAGTTCGCCCTCCATCGAACTCATGTCGTCCGCGAACTCTCTGGTGTGATAAATCAGACGCGCACGATATCCGTGTGGTTTGAGGGCCAGCTTTTTTCGGATCTGAAATTTGAGCTCAGCGCCCGGGCCCAGGGTCGTTTGCCGATTGTGCGGCGGGGGCGTGTTCGGATCTGCCGAGCGAACATCATCAAGGGTGCAATCCACCGAGATTTCATCGCTCCAATATACATTTGAGGGCTGCACGGCCTTGTCCTGTCCTGCCTGGATGTAGGTAGGTATCATCAGCGCCAAAAAAGCTGTGCTGACGAGTGGGTCGAACACGCTTCGTCTTGTCCGCAACTTTCTCAAGTATCTCATCGACCCAATCGCGGAGTTTGTCTGCAGGATAGAAGATCGAGCAGCCGTGCCTGACGAGCGATCGGCGACTCGTAATTGCTCGCGATCATCGTTTTGCGTTCGGCCGTCTGGTTCGCCGAGCGCGCCGGAGAAGAATCGACTCCAGCGCCTGGTGTCCGAACTCCAAATGATTTGGCATCGATATCAATGCCCATCGCCTTGATCCTGACCGCAAGACAAGCCCTCGGGTGAACCAGCCGGCACCAGAATTGGCTGTAGCTCGATGGGAGAGCGGACGCCTTGCACGCGGCAGGTTCCGAAAACCTGGCCTCAGTCTGGCCAGACATTGATCTCTTTCACACTTCCGTGGTTGTCACGCTCTCCGTGCCGTGATTCGCCACAATTGCTCCCTGCCTTCGGCACAATGGCGCCATACAAATACAAGCGGCGGTCCAGCCGGAGCTCTCATGAGTGGATCGAGTGAAGCGGGTGAGCGACTCGTGCGCTGGGTTGTGCGAGCGCTGACGACGGTGTTCGGGCAGTTGCGTTGGCAGCCGCCCTCTTGGAGCGTGTCAGTGAGCGCGCGACTGCGTGCAGCGGCGGCGGCAGCGTTCACCTGGACGCGTCATCATCCGCGTGCGACGGCAGGAGGCGCCATCGGCTTCGCGGTGCTTGTGCTCGGTGGGTTGTGGCTGTGGCAATGGTATGAGCGACAACCCAAGCCGGTCGAAGTGACGTTCGCTGTCATCGCGCCGCCGGCGACGTGCTATGCGTGCGAGCCGCCCGGTAAGCCTAACCCGCTATTCGTGCGCTTCAGCGCTTCAGTCGCGCCGCTCAATCGTGTTGCCAAGACGCTCGATGAGAACCAATCCGGCATCGGTATGAAACCGCTGCTGCGCGGCGCGTGGATATGGGACGACGACAGGACCCTGCGTTTTCAGCCGCAGGATGACTGGCCGATTGGCGAAACATACAGCGTCGAGCTGCACAAGGGCGCGGTGGCGAGTCACGTGCGCCTTGAAGCCTACGAGTTTGACTTTCGCACCGCCGCCTTTGAAGCGCGCATGGCGGCGACCGAGTTTCACCAGGATCCCGTCGTCGCGCGCAACAAGAAGGTCGTCGCAACCGTGGCGTTCACGCACCCTGTGGATCCCGCGGCATTCGAAAAGCGCATCCAGCTGAAGATGTTCGATCGGGTGACGGATACGATCGAGAAGGAGCTCGCTCCGCCAACGCACACGGTCGTGTATGACAAGCTCAAGCTCAATGCCCATATCCACACGAGCGAGCTCGAGATTCCGCCGAAGCGCGGCCGTCTGGAGCTGCGTATCGAGCGGGGCGTGCGCGCGGCCCGCGGAAGCAATGAGACTGCGGGCGCCTTGCAGGCGCAGGTGGATGTTCCTGGGTTGAACAGTCTGCGGATCGAACAGCTGAATCTCGATCTCGTGCGCGACGAGCGCAACGAGCCCAATCAGGTGCTGCTTGTGAGCGCCTCGTCCTCCGTGCTCGAAAGCGAAATGCCCGTCAAGGTCAAAGCGTGGCTGCTGCCGCTTCAGCACCCGGATCCGAAACTACAGGCGCAGCACGATCGTTACCGGCGCGGCACGCCGTTTCAGTGGACGGAAGCGAATCTGCGTCCGGAAGTGCTTACGCCCGAAGCGCGCCTGCCGTTGCAGTCAATCCCGGGCGACCGTGATCACTACGAATTGCACAGCTTCCGTTATGAGGCTGAGCCCGGTCGGCAAGTGTACGTGCGGGTGGAGCCCGGCTTGAAGTCGTTCGGCGGGTACGTGCTGGGCGACGCCGTCGAGCGGATTCTCACCGTGCCCGAGTTTCCGCGTGAGCTCAGCATTCTGCATCAAGGTTCGTTGCTTGCCATGTCAGGCGAGAAAACGCTGACCGTGTTCGCGCGCAATGTGCCGGCCATTCGCTTCGATGTTGGACGCCTGCTGCCGCGTCAGCTGCAGCATCTCATCGGTCAGACGAGCGGGCCGTTCGCTCAACCGATGTTTCAGAGTTGGTCGTTCGACGATGCCAACATCACCGAGCGCTTCACGAGCATCGTACGCTTGCCAAACGTCTCGCCGCGCGCACCTCACTACGAAGCGCTGAACTTGAGCGAGTACCTGCACAACGATCAGGGCGATCGTCGCGGCGTTTTCCTCCTGCGCGTGCAGGCTTGGGATCCGCAGACCGATCAACCGCTCTCAGGCGACGCAAGTCAGCAATGGAACGGCGCCAAACAGGCGCTCACAAGCGACGCGCGCCTCATCGTTGTGACGGATCTGGGACTTCTCGCGAAGCGTTCCGTCGACGGTTCGCACGATATTTTCGTGCAAAGCATTGCTACGGGCGAGCCGGTGGCGGGCGCAACAGTTGAAGTGATCGGCCGCAAC
Source organism: Steroidobacter sp. (assembly GCA_036257205.1). Taxonomy (GTDB): domain Bacteria; phylum Pseudomonadota; class Gammaproteobacteria; order Steroidobacterales; family Steroidobacteraceae; genus Steroidobacter. The sequence continues at coordinate 3,367 of DATAFY010000027.1, forward strand.
GGCCTGCCCGTCGTGAGCGAAACAACGGATGAACAGGGTCATGTGCGCTTCGCAGACCTAAAGGGTTACACGCGGGAGCGCCAGCCCGTGTTCTATCTCGTGCGCCGCGGCGGAGACAGCTCTTTCCTACCGCTCGATGAGCGCGGCCAGCGACTAGATTTCTCGCGCTTCGATATCGGCGGCGTCGAGAGCAGCGCCGATCAACGCGCGCTCTCCGCTTACCTATTCTCGGACCGCGGCCTGTATCGACCGGGCGAGCAGATTCGTGTTGGTGCGATCGTGCGCAGTCAGAACTGGAGCGGCTCGCTTGATGGTGTGCCATTGCGCCTTGAAATCACGGATCCGCGCGGTGTGGTGATCCGACGGGAAACCTTCACGCCGGGTCCCGCGAGCTTCGGCGAGATCCTCCATGACACTCAAGCGAGTTCGCCCGCCGGGACGTACACGGTCGCGCTGTCGCTCGCCAAGCCGCAGCATGGCGCCGCTCTCATCGGTTCGACGACGGTTCAGGTGCGCGATTTCCTTCCGGATCGCCTGCGCATGCAGACCAGGTTGTCTGCGCAATCCGCGGATGGGTGGGTGCAGCCGATAGATCTCATGGCGCACGTGAAATTGGAGAATCTGTTCGGCACGCCTGCGCAGAACCGGCGCATCACCGCGCAGATGACGTTGAGTCCGCAATTCCCAGCGTTCAGGGCGTATCCGGACTATCGCTTCTTCGATCCGCAATACGCACGCGAGGGTTTCAGCGAAACGCTGGGCGAGTTCCAGACGGATGAGAACGGAGAAGCGCGCCTGCCTCTCAACCTGCAGCGCTTCGCGCGCGCCACCTATCGCCTGCACGTCGCGACGGAAGGTTTTGAAGCTGATGGCGGGCGCGCCGTGAGCGCCGAGGCTGCACAGCTCGTGTCGAACATGCCGTATTTGATCGGCTACAAGGCCGATGGCGCGCTTGACTATCTGAATCGCGATTCCAAGCGCCTGGTCGAGCTGATTGCCATTGACCCAAAAGCGCAGCGCACCGCGGTGACGGGACTGAAGTTGCAGCGTCTGGAGCTCAAGTACGTCTCGGTGCTCATTCGCCAGCCGAGCGGCATTTACAGGTACGAGTCGCGCCGTAAAGAGAGCGTGATCTCCGAGAACCCGATCGATGTGCCGGCGGGCGGGCGTGTGCTGAACGTGGCGACCGATGCGCCCGGCCAGTTCGCGTATGTATTGCGCGATGCCGCCGGCCAAGCGCTCACGCGCGTGGAGTACCAGGTGGCCGGCGCTGCGAATGTCGCGCGTGCACTGGAAAAGAACGCAGAGCTGGAGCTTGCGCTGTCCAAGAAGGACTACGCGCCGGGCGAAGAGATCGAAATTTCGATTCGTGCGCCGTATGCCGGCGCCGGGTTGATCACTGTTGAGCGTGAACGTGTGCACGCCTGGCGCTGGTTCAAGTCGAGCACCACGAGCAGCGTGCAGCGCATTCGTCTGCCGCAAGGCCTCGAGGGCAACGCGTACGTGGCGGTGAGCTTCGTCCGCGATCCCGGGTCGAGTGAGATTTACACGAGCCCGCTGTCGCATGGCGTGGAGCCGTTTTCGATTGCGACGGATGCGCGCAAGGAGACGGTGGATCTCGAAGCGCCCTCAATCGTGAAGCCGGGTGCGCCGCTGAAGCTTCGTTATCGAACCGGAAAGCCCTCGCGCATGCTCCTGTTTGCAGTCGATGAGGGCATTCTGCAGGTCGCCAAACATCGCGCGCCCGAACC
>DATAFY010000054.1:0-4815 GCA_036257205.1 Steroidobacter sp.
CGTGTCAGCTTCTTCGGCAGATGTCAGTGTTCGACGTGTGCTACCTCAAAAAGGTTACATGCCGGGCGATATTTTTGTGTGCGTTGCTTCGTCCCGACGTTGACAGCGCTCGCGTCGGCGAGGGGACGGACCCCGGTTTCGCGACTCGCCCAATATCGGGATTCGCCTAGGACATAAGCTCCCGCGCGGGCGCGATGTGCAATGCTGGACCTAGTCCAAGGCAAGCGCTCCGCGTGCGCGGTGAACAACCGGCGCAGATTTGCTCATACGCGCTGTGCGCGGGGCGTGCGGACGACTGATGCGGCAACCACCGTTGCCGACACGTCGCAGCGTAACATCGATTCACCGCACAAATCGCTGACAATGTCAGTGGGTTGCGTATTGTTCATCCACCGAACACCCCACCAAGATCCAACCGGAGCGTCACATGCGAACGACGATTCCAATGGTCTGTCTCGTTCTGCTCGCCGGATTCACTGTTGCGCGCGCCGACGATAACGCAAGGCTCGTCAAAGAAGTCGCCGCGACTGAACGGGCGTTCGCCGCCACGATGGCCGCGCGCGACCACGAAGCGTTCAGTCGATACGTCGCGGAAGAGGCGGTATTTTTCGACGGCATGAAAACTCTGCGCGGCAAAGCCGCCATCGCGTCCGCCTGGAAGAATTATTTCCAACACGCTGAGGCTCCATTCTCCTGGACCCCCGAAACAGTCGTCGTACTCGACTCGGGGACGCTCGCCCATAGCAGCGGTCCTGTATTCAATTCGCAAGGGAAGCGCATCTCGACATTCAACTCGGTATGGCGCCGGGACTCTGACGGCGTCTGGCGCGTGATCTTCGACAAAGGCTGCGACGCCTGCGCGTGCGAGAAGGCGCCCTGATTCGCGTAGGTGGGCGTCCGGCGGGGGCTTGTACATGAAACCGAGGCGCGGGGGCCTGAGTTATTGAAGGAACAGCTCGCTGCCGCGCCGCCATGCCGCTCCGCCTCGATGACGATGCCCCCTTTTACATCATATTAAATGCGGCCTCAGGTTCCGGCGATGCGCTCACCGCGCGCTCGCAAATTGCGAACGTCCTCGCCGGGCGCAAACGTTGCGAATTTCTGCTCGTGGAAGCGCCGGAGCAGCTGCCGGCCCTAGCCCGTCGTGCTGTAGATTTGGCCGTGCGCAACAATGGCGCTGTCGTCGCCGCAGGAGGCGACGGCACGATCAACGCTGTAGCGCAGGCCGTCCTGCCGACGGCGCGGCCGTTCGGCATCGTGCCTCAAGGTACGTTCAACTACTCGAGCCGCGCCCACTCGATTCCAACCGAGACCGCCGCAGCCGCGCGCGTCCTGCTGCGGCCCCGCCTCAAACCCGTGCAGGCGGGCCTGGTGAACGGCCGCGTCTTCCTCGTCAATGCGAGCCTCGGGCTCTATCCGGAAATATTGCAGGATCGCGAGCGGCTCAAACAGGTGTACGGACGCAGGCGCATCGTCGCGACCCTCTCGGCGCTCCTCACGCTGGCGCGCGGCCATGGGCGGCTCGCGCTCGAGATCGAGCACGATGGCGAGCGTGAAAGCGCGCGCACGCCGACGCTCTTCATCGGCAACAATCCGCTGCAGCTCGATCAGCTCGGGTTGCCCGAAGCAGAGGACGTGCAGCACAGACGCCTGGCCGCGGTGATCGTTCGCCCCGTGGGGTCGTTAATGCTTTTCTGGCTGGCCGCGCGCGGCGCGTTCGGGCGACTTGGCGATGCCGACAACGTGCGCAATTTCTCGTTTAGCCGGATGACCGTCCACTCAGTGCGAAAGGATGGTCGGCGCGCGCTGAAGGTCGCGACCGACGGCGAGATCGTGTGGCTAAAGCCGCCGCTGCGCTTCGAAGTCGCGCCGCAGCCTCTGTACCTCATGGTTTCGCCATGAGCATACTCATGCAGATTTCCGACACTCACTTCGGCACGGAGCAGCCACGGGTCGTCGAAGCACTCATCGACTTCGTACGACGCATCAGGCCCGAAATCGTCGTAATGTCAGGCGACATTACGCAGCGCGCACGAAGCGCGCAGTTTGCGGCTGCACGACGCTTTGTCGATCGCCTGGCCGCGCCGACGATCGCCATCCCCGGCAACCACGACATTCCGCTCTTTAATATCCCCGCCCGCGTGTTCCACCCTTATGCGAACTACATTCGTGCGTTCGGATCTGACCTCGAGCCGCAATGGTCGACCCCTTTTCTGCACGTGGTCTGCGTCAACACCACGCGACCGGCGCGCCGCAAGGACGGCGAGGTGTCCAAGGAGCAAATCGCACGCGTCTGCGAGCGCTTGCGCAACGCGACGGTAAGGCAGCTGCGCGTGGTAGTGACCCATCAGCCCGTGCATGTGATTCGGGCGCGCGATAACGAAAACCTGCTGCACGGATCCGAAACGGCCGTACACGCCTGGTCACGCGCCGGCGCAGACATCATTATGGGCGGGCACATCCACCTGCCTTACGTCCGCTCGCTGACCGACCCGCGGCAGAATCGGCGCGTGTGGGTTGTGCAGGCAGGGACGGCGGTATCCCGGCGGGTGCGAGGCAGCATTCCGAATTCCGTCAATGTCGTGCGTCATTCGGCGCAACACGCCTGCCGCGTGGAGCGCTGGGACTTCGACGCGCACCTCAACCAATTTGCTTTGCATAGCGAGGAACGACTGGAGCTCGACGCCCGCTGATGCGTTGTTGGGATATGTGCGTTGTCGCCCCGGCGCGCGCTCGGAAGTGGAACGCTGTAAGAACCTTCTCCCTCACCTCAAGGATAAGGAATGCGCTTTCCTCCCCCGCGCCCGACCCGGGCGTCTCACTGGCTGCACGCTGCGCTCGAGGAGTCGGCGGCGCATACGATCGGATTTAAGAACGGCGCCAGAACCGCATAGTCGCCGTTCCAGTCGCTGTCCCCGAACACGCGCTGGCCGGGGGTGGGCGTGGAGGACTGCGGTCCCGCTCGGGCGATGACCAGATCGAGACTCGGAATCACGATGATAAGACTCTCGCCCAGGCCCCACGCCCAGTACGCATCTCGCGGTACGTTCGGCAACTGACCCGACGCGTTAGTCCACCACAGCACGCCGTACGTTGCTGGGGCGTCGGGGAAGTTCGTTGGATCCACATTCTGCGTCGTCGCAACTTCAGGCCGGGGCCTCTGCACCGCGTCGACAAACGACTCCGAAACGATGCGGTCGCTGGACCACACGCCCTTGCGCAGGAACAGCAGACCAAAGCGCGCCATTGCATTCGTGTTGGTGTAAATGCCTGAAGCGAATTCACGGTGCTCAATGCCGTCGGGAGAGGGACCCGGACGATAGTCGTTGTCGCGCCAGCGTACGTCGTCGCCGAAATCGCCGGCGGAATCCACGCCGAGTTGACTCCACATCCGCGTCGTCAACAACTCGCGCAGGTCCTGTGCGAAGACTTCAGTGAGCATGTCTGCGAGCCAGTTAAGTCCGCAGTCCGAGTAGGACCAGTGTGTGCCCGGCGTGTACAACAGCGCGCAATAATCGCCGGGCTTCGCGAAGCCTGCGGTGTGTGTTGCGAGCTGCAACACCGTGATTTGCGCAAGCAGTCCAAGATCGTTCTCCGGGGGCGGAGAAGGATCGATTCCGAGCGAGGGCAAGTATGTTTGCGCGAATTCCGTCAGCGCGACGCGACCTTCGTCGATCGCGATCCCTAGCGCGACGCCGCCAATCGACTTCGTAGTCGACTTTACGTCGTAGCGCTGATCGATATCTCCCCACGAGTGCACAGCTCGTCCGCCCCGGACGATGAGGCCGGAGCCGCCCGCGGTCAGCGCGTACGCCTCCGCCTCGAGGAGCTTGGCCTGATCCATGCCCGCCTCCGTCGGACTCACGCGCGTCCAGCCGTGATCCGGCGCGCTTTCATCGAGGTCAGCCGCCGGATACGCCGCCGCAGGCGCCGGTTGGACCACAACGGTGAGCGTGTCGCTGCCGCTGGACTGACCATCGCTTACTGCGAGCGTGAGTGTGTACGTCCCTTCGCCTGGGAACGTTGCAGCGGCGGCGGCGGCATTCGGATCGCTAAAGACGACGCCGACCGGAGAGCTGCTCCATGTGTACGTGAGCGTGTTGTTCTCGGCGTCTCTGGCCGAACCCTCCAGCTGGACCGAGTTGGTCGGCAACTGGATGGTCTGGTCGGCGCCGGCGTCCACGGTCGGGGCGGTGTTCGCAGGCGGCGGCGAATTCGAAGCTCCTCCACCGCCTCCGCATGCGCCGAGCGCGAGCATTACGCTTGCACTGCACGCCATCCGCGTGTTCCGCCGAAAAAACACCAAGCGGGGGTTCACCCGCGTCCCCGATTGGATGCGCATGTTCACTTCCCTCTTCTCGGCGCTCGAGCCAGAGCGCGTGTGGGGAAATCAACGCGTGCAGCTTCAACAAAGATCCTTCACCGCGTCAGAAAACATCGACATCTAATCGGGTCCGCGCTGGTATTTTTTGCGCGCCCCAATGTCAAGGTCTGCAGGAATGATTTGGCGCTTCTCCTCGGTAGACCGCCGCCGCAGTGCGGCGTTTCGGTGCGGGAAGCGGCCGAAGCTCTTCTGATGGCGGCGGGAGGGACTTCGGCGCCTCAATCTGTGCGAACGGCTCCACTGAGCGCGCCTGCGCGGCGGCGTTCTCGTTGTGCTGCCAGGGCATGTACAAGAACGTTCATTGCTCCGGAGTGAGTTCGTGATCGAACGCGCGGCGCCCGCCTCCGAGCCTTGCATGCGTCAAGGTTCGCTGCGCATCCCGCCGCTGTGCTCGTCCAAGGTCGGCATGTCTTCGTCTTCGCCCGTTTCTG
>DATAFY010000064.1:0-6630 GCA_036257205.1 Steroidobacter sp.
CACGAACGCTTCGATGTTCCTCTCGAGGGCTTCCGCATTTCCTGGGGAGGCATCTGGGCCGGCGTACTCACAGTGATGGGCGCCCTTTTGTTTCTGACGACCCTAGGGTTGGCCGTGGGCGTCTCGGCCATCGATCCCTTCAGTACTGACGCGAGCAGCGTTGGCGCGGGCGCCGCGGTCTGGAGCGGAATCTCCCTGCTGATCTCGCTGTTCATCGGAGGGATGGCCGCCACGCGCCTGGGCATGGTCTTCGACAAGGCGGCCGGCGCGTTCGAAGGCGCCTTGGTTTGGGTGCTCAGCTTCCTGCTGATCCTCTGGCTCGCCACCAGCGGCGTGCGCCTCGTCGCCGGCGGTGTTTCCAGTCTCTTTGGCGGCGTGACGCAGACCATCGGCTCAGCAGCGGCCGGCATGGAGAACCTTGCGGTTGGAGACGTCGACCAGATTCTGGCGCGTCTGCAAGACCCTCAAACCGCCAGCACGATCTCCAGCGCAACGGGCATACCGGAACAGGAAGTCGCATCGACGCTCAACGCGGTTGCGCAGCGCGTCGAGGCGGCTCGAGCAAATCCGCAACAGGCCGCTGTAGAAGTCAGACGCGGGACGGAGCAATTGCTGGCGCGGGCTCGCGAGCAGCTGCCCACCGCGGCTGCACGTGTGCAGGAAGGCGCGACCAAGACCGCCTGGAGCACCTTCGCAGCAATGGTGATCTCGCTGCTTGCCGCCATCGCAGGCGCAATGATCGGCAGGCAGCGTGTAGTGAGGACGCTCGAGCGACACGAGGCGACCGCGACGACGGCGTCGACCGTGCGCTGAGCGGTGCAGCTGCGCGTGATAGCGCGCGATAGGGCCGGCACGGCCGTTGGGCAAGCCGACGGCCGTGCGCGCATCAGCATCGATCCCGACCTAGAATCTGCCGCCAGTCACGTTTTGTTCTTTAGCGCGCCAGCGAAGCGCTCGCCGGCAACGTGATCGAGCGCCTGGAGAAGGTCAGCGCAGAGCGCTAGGTTTTCACGCGCAACTGGCCAAGATAGTCGCGCTTGCCGAGGGGCACGCCCTTCGTGCGCAGGATGTCGTACGCAGTGGTTGCATGGAAATGGAAGTTCGGGACCGACAATGACAACAGGAAATCTTCCGCGACGAACGGCATGGTTAGATTGGGCATCTGAAACACCACGTCGCGCCCGACCAGCGCATTCACTTCGTCCGCTGTGTACGCTTTGAGTCGCACCCTGGCTTCGGCGACTGCATTCTGCAAGGCGGCGTAGTCGAGCGCGGATTCGCGAAACGGCGAGAACACACCGTTCTTCACGCCTTCGATCGCACCGACCGAGTGCTGGACCGCCTGAATGATCTGAAAGTTAAACGGTCGCATATCCGGATAAAGCCGCGTTTCCGTGATTTCACTCAGGTCCACACACGCTTCGCTGCAATGCTTCAGGCCGCGCTCAAGGAAGCCCTGAACGGCTCCTAACGTCTGAAGAAAGCCGCGTACGGTCGCGTCATACAGAGAGATACCCATCAGTGCCCCCGGTCGCTTCGAGTGAGTGTGATTCACACTTTGCCACAACCCCAGGCCTTCGTGCGCTCTCGCGTGCGCTCTCGTTATCCACTCTCCATTGTGGCTTATCGCTCGTGCGAGCGAAGCACACGCCTCGGAGCTCGAGCCCGCTGATGGACAAGCGTCTGGCCTACGACCGCAACACCGCGAATGTAAATACGGCCCATCCAAGAATCAGTGCAAGTCCACCCACGGGCGTGACGACGCCCATCGGCGCAGGCGCACCGAAACTGACTGCGTAAATGCCCCCTGAAAACAGGACGACGCCCGCCGCGATCAGAACGGCGGACCACTGCAGCAGCGAGGCATTGCTGGCGCGCGCCAAAAGACCGATCGCGAGCAAGCCGAGCGAATGGTAGAACTGATAGCGCACTGCGGTCTCGTACACGCTCAAGCGATCGGGTGCGAGCCGCATCTGCAGTGCGTGTGCGCCGAAGGCGCCCGAGATCGTAGCGAGTGCAAGCAACGCTCCACCCGCCGCCAAAATCCATCGACTGTTCATTGTCTGCCTCGCTTCAACACGTGCGAACGAATGACGCCCGAAAGCTTCACGGGCTCGCGGGCGCTGCAGCCCTCGCGCGAACAATCGAGCCCAACGTCTGCCTCACCAGACGCGATGCCGCCAAGGATAACTATTAACCGGTCAAAGCCGCACCTGGCCACGCCAGCGGGCCAGTTCAAATGGCGACGCCAAACCGCTACACCACGGCGCTTCAGGCAGAATGCTGAGGCGATCACGAGCCGCAATGTGGCCGTCTCCCCAGAAGCCGCGCCCCCGTTGCTGTAAGCATGGGAACGCTCGCGCTTGTGGGCGTCGATTCACGCACGACCGTGCCAGATTGCGTAGCTGCGCCAGCGCCCCTGAGGCCAGGCCAACGCATATGTAGGCCAAGACCGTCCACCGAACTGCGGTCGAGCGAAATTCTCCCGCCGCCTCGGATCGCCCGCTGCCTGGCCTCGCAAAGTAGACGCCCCACGCCGCGCCAGCCCAGACCGTCCATCCTCCGCCGCAGCAAACCAAGGGTCGCCCGCGTTTCATGCGCATCGAGCGATTCCAACGGACATAGCGCGAGAACATCTCGCCTATCGACGCGCTCGTCAGACGCATCGAAGCTGCACGACCAGGCGTTCTAGACCGCGTCAAAGCACGGTGCAGCAGCGTGCAGCAGATCGCGATGCTCGCTGCTTGCCGACGCAGGAGCGGCGAATACCTCGGCGCTCGCGCTGCAATCGTAGGCGTGCGCAATATAACGAATGAATCGCGGCAGCACGCCGCCGACACGCGGCGTCGCAGTACAGTCCTGCACGACGCCGCAAGCGGCGTCGTGCAGCGGTATTTGCGATCGGACATTAGCTCAAACTGAAGCGGCTGCACTAGACATCTTGGGCGGTTGGACCGGCGCCGTTCTATGGCTGACAGGGACTCCCGACCGTGGGGGACCGAGCGGAAGCCGATGCTGTCGTGATCGATATCGTCGTTTGGCGTTTCAAGCACGCCTTCAACATCGTGATGAGTCCAGACGCCGAAACGCTATCGAGGATTTTGTCCGTCTGCTCGCGAAAAAGGACCGTGTTGCGCCCGTTGGTGAGACGCCAGTCTCCTGATAGCCATTCGTCCAGCGAGACGACCGCGCGGATTTAGCAGCGACGCTGCAGCGCACTCTCGAGCTTTTCCCCTTCCCTCATCCGTCGCAGATAGATCCTGAAATTCAGTCGCAACTTCGACTGCAGATGACGAGCGCGCAGGAACAGATGCTTATCGGAGGGAGACGGCGCGTCCTCGCCGAACGCACAGAGCAGGACGTTGTCGGCGTTCGTGACCGACGCAAGTAGCATGCGCGTCGTGAAGACGGCTCGAGCATGCGCCAATTGGGGCGCGAATCTGGCCGGGTCCCCATGCAGATTCATGATCATGACGCCGGTATGGGTCAGACAGCGACGCGCGTCTCGAAAGAACCTTTCGGTCATCAGTGATGGCGACACTCCCCCCTCGTCGAAGGCATCGATAAGTATGGCGTCGACCTGCTCGTTGAGCATCGATAGGTAATGCGCCCCATCCGCGTGTACGACGTCAAAACGACGGTCGTCGGGGGGGATATGAAACGAGTTTCGCAACGCGATCACGCCCTCATCGATTTCGACGACCGTTATCCGGGTGTATGGGAGACGGCGGCGGCAGAACTTTGCTAGCGAACCGCCGCCAAGACCGATCAACAGAATGTGTTTCGGATCCGGATCGAAGAGCAGAAAAGACATCATCTGACGCGTGTACGCAGCGACCAACGCGTATGGATCATCGAGGCGCATGCGACTTTGCAGCGCGTGATCTGAAAACCGGAGCTGCCGCTCGGACTCTGTATCCACGATCACCGGACTTACATTTCCTGCTGCGCCGCTGTGCGCGGTTCTTTCTTCGATCCTGTGGGCGTCTGGCTGGGGCGGTCTGTTCTTATGTGACTTCGGACCGCCAGTCCGCTTTGGCGCGCGCACTCGCCGAGCGGCTCTGCGCAAGCCAATCTCCTGGAGCGTGATCGCCAGATACTCTCGAATGATCGCGCCGACGACGCCGTAGATTCTGCGCGTCTGAGAATGCGCCATGCGCTTTGGCGCAGATATCGGAAGCCGAGCATCCGACGTTGGACTTCTTGGCATTCGCAAAAAACCTCACGTCTCAAACCTGTCGGTCCCGCCGTGAACGCGGGCTTGCGACGATGACGCTGCGGACGCGGCGCATTATGAACATCTGCGGCAACTCGCGCAGCTGGTTTTCAAGACCGTGTTGCATTGCCACGCCGCAAGAATATCGTTGCATTGCGAACGTTGCACTGGCGCCGGCGATGTGACGCGCCGGCTGCTCGAGGAGAGGACGAAAGCATCGTGAGCCGATCGTTATCGCTGGCACGGTCGCTTTATAGCTATGACAGGTCACGCAACGAGAACCGGCTCAAGGTGATTACCTCCCCCATGCTGCTCGTCAACCGTCGCGCGCAGTGCTCCACTTGAAAGTCGGTGAACAACGTAGAGCAGCCCTCTAGCCGGCGCGACTCAGGCTCGAATCAGATCGGCGGATCGGACATCAGCATTCGACCGACTGCTGTTCACACTCAGCAATGCTAGTGTGGGTACAGCGGGCCAGCCCGCACCTCTCGTTCTACAAAGGAGGACTTGTCATGTGCTATGAAGAAGCATTCTTCCGGCGCTGGGCAAGAAAAAGAGCGCAGCATCGCCAGCAAAGCACGTTGCGCGCCGAACATGCGCAAGAGGCGCCGCCTAAGCAACCGACGCCGGCGCCCGCGACAGCGACAGCGACAGCGACCCCGACTAAGCCATCAACGGAAGTCGAGCGCGAGTTAGAAAGCGTATAGAGCCTGATTGGCTCACCGAGAGAGCCGAGACATGCGCTTGGCTCTCTCACCCACAGAATCTTTGCGTTCTTGCCTGTGCGATCCGACCCGCTAATTGACGTCTCGGTGTGTTGCCCATTCGAGACGTTGCGGCGCCGGCGGGCGCAGGAACTTCCGCACGCGCCGCGCCTTTACAGTGCAGGCGTCAACCAGACGATGGTGCAGGAGTGTCATAAGTGATGTGCAAAAGTGCAACAGCATTGCTCGTTGCGTTGATTGCTGGCGGCGTAGTCGCCTGCTCTTCCACGCCCAACGAGGAAACGGGTCCCGTCGAACACGCTGGCGCAACGGCTGGCCGCGTAGTAGACGACAGCACGATTACCGCCAAGGTCAAATCCGCTTTGATCGCGGACCCCACGACTAAGGCCGGCCAGATCAGTGTGGAAACTTTCCAGGGCACAGTCCAGCTCAGCGGCTTCGTCGACGATGCAGAGGCGAAGTCCCGCGCCAGTCAAGTGGCGCGCAATGTCGAAGGCGTAAAAGACGTGAAGAATTCACTTCAGGTGCGCGAGACCGGCTGAACGGCAACTCAGTTTCTAGAGCGATGATTGAGGCCCGGCGAGCGCCGGGCCATTTTTTGAGCCGCGAACTTCCTCTGAACTCGCGGCCGGCGCCGAATAGCATCTCGCGCTGCAGCGCAAATCCATTGCCTGCGGCGCGCGTCTGGGAGCCGCCCTGCAGGGCTCGCCCCGGCAACGCGCGTTCAAATCCAGAGCGTAGCTAGACCCCAGGCAATCAGAACAGCGCCGCCCGCGCGACTCACTATGAGCCCGCGTGGTGCGGCCTTTTCGGCGAGCACAAAAAGTCCGAGGAGCGCAATCCAAACAAGATTCATGACGCCGACGACGAAGAGCAACAACATCAGCACCCAGCAGCAGCCGAGGCACCATACACCGTGTTCGGCGCCCATCACGAAAGCTCCGACGCGCCCCGCTCGCCAGCGGCGCGTGAGGAACTCCACCGGCCCGCGGCAATGCTTGACGCAAACGCTCTTGAGCGGTGAGAGCTGATAAACGCCCGCGGCAATGAGCACACATGCGGACAGAGTCGCGCTCTTCGACCACAGCGTCATTCCCGAAATGAGGTCGAGGCGGCGCAGCGCGTACTGAAGAGCGGCCGCGACGATTGAAAAAGCGAGCCAAACCGAGAGATACCCCGCCGCGAGAAACATTGGAGGCGCAAACGCCTGAGCCAATGGCATCTTTGCGGCGTGTCGCAACACACGCCCATAGAGAAGCACAAGAGGCGCAACGCTCGGGGTCATCATTGCGATCATCATGACCCACCACATCGCAATCACGCTGATCCAGGTCAGCGCAGGGGGCGGCATGCCCGCCATCGGTTCCGCCCGAGCATGCGGAAAGAGGGTAAGACTCGTCATCTGCAGCGCCGACATGCCCATGCCCGCGCCGCGCCAGATATAAGTCCAGGCGAGGAACACCAACAACGCCAGCGCGACGCCTACATACGCGCGCTCGCGTTTGAGCAGCCTCTCAATAGCGCTCACGCGACGGCGTGATGCCGAATCACTCCGTGATTATTCATGTGCAAGCGCGCGAACTGCGCATAGCTGTTTTTCAACTCGACGTTCATAGCGCCCGCGGCGCGACTCGTTCCTGCACCGATTTCCGCAATCTCATATTCGAATCCGTTCGGCAAATCGATGCG
>DATAFY010000086.1:0-1659 GCA_036257205.1 Steroidobacter sp.
CGCAGCCCCGCATGGAGCGCAATGCGGGGTGTTCGTGCCTGCGGAAGGATGCCGGATTTCCCTTCGCTCCATGGGGTACGCTGGTCGCCTCGCTGAATCGGCTGTGATTACTGGGTCCCCCGCTGGAGCCTGTCCTCGGGCGGCGCGGAGCGCGGACCCGAGGGCGGGGACGACAGCCGCGCTCGTCACGCCGCGCACTTCGGCAGCAACGCAGCGAGATAGCCGTTCTGCCGCGACACGAAGCGCTCGAGCCGCGCGGCATAGTCGGCAACCACCGCATCGCGGATGGAAGGCCGCGCCGCGAGCGCCGCGCGCCAGGCTGTGACCTTGGGCGTGCCGGCGAGAATTCCGTGATCGAGCCGCCGGTCGAACAGGTCGAAATAGCGGAACACCGGCCCGAACGCGGCATCGACCAGCCCGAAGGTCTCGCCCGCAAACCAGGGGCCGGCGCCAAAATCACGTTCGAGATCGCGCTCGAGGCGCACGAACTTCTGCCGCAAGGCTTCCACCTTCGCCATGGCGGTCTCGCGCGTCTGCGCGATCTCCAGCCCCCAGATGTCGGCAAGAATCGCCGAACCGAATTCGATCATCGCGCGATGTCGCGCGCGAGCGAGCGGATCGGCGGGATGAAGCGGCTTTCCCTGCGTCTCCTCGAGATATTCCAGGATGACGGCGGATTCGAAGATCACCGCGTCGCCGACCTTGAGCAGAGGCACCTTGCCGAGCGGAGAGATGGCGAGGAACCAGTCGGGCTTGGCGGCGAGATCGACATAGACGCGGTCGAAGGCAACGCCCTTTTCCGTGAGCGCGATCACGGCGCGCTGCACGTAGGGGCAAAGGTCGTGGCTGATGAGCGTGAGCTTGGGCATGGTCCGACTCCTGACGATATCCATGCAGTTACATCTATCTAAATGCATCTGCATTTACATGTCAAGCTTGATGCAGGTGCATTCATATGGAGAATGGCTGCCATGCCGGACGCCCTGCCGTCGGACGCCGTGATTCGCGCCTGGGCGCGCCTCATCCGGGCGCAGCAGACCGTGCTGGCGGCGGTCGAAGCGGAGCTCAAGGCCGCGGGCTTTCCGCCGCTCGCCTGGTACGACGTGCTGCTGGAGCTGTCGCGCGCGGACGCGGGCCTGCGCCCGTTCGCGCTCGAGCAGGCGCTTCTGCTCGCGCAGTACAACCTCTCCCGCCTGCTCGATCGCCTGGAGAAGGCCGGCTGCATCGAGCGCCGGACCTGCGCCGAGGACGGCCGCGGGCAGATCGTTGCGATCACGCCGTCGGGGCGCGCGCTCATCAAGCGCATGTGGCCGACCTACCGCGCCGCCATCGCGCGCCACCTGGGCGCCAAGCTGAGCGAGGACGAGGCCGCGCGGTTGGCTTCGCTCCTGGGAAAACTCACGGGCGCGAAGGCGTAGCCGCTAACCATCCATCCGCAGCGCTGGAAGACGGCGCAACATCGGCCAGATAGCAGCAATTCAGGTCAAGTCGCTTTCCTTGGAAAGCCATAGACACAAGAACGTGGAAGGGCCGCAAGTCCTGCCCATCGAGTTTGTGCAGAGTGAATGGAGGTCTACTAGAGCGTATCCCGAATGAGTGAACCATATCCAGCGTTGGCGAAATAGTTGAGGCACTCTTGTGGGGCGAAGCGCTCGAGCA
>DATAFY010000338.1:0-2244 GCA_036257205.1 Steroidobacter sp.
ATCGCACCGGCCTTGCGCCCGGCGACAGCGTGCGCGCGGTCGAGGACCATCTGCTCCAAGTCGTGCCGGACGCCTACAAGCACGACGCGCATCACTGGCTCATCCTCCACGGTCGCTACGTCTGCGTCGCGCGCAAGCCGATGTGCCCGAAATGTCTGATCCGAGACCTGTGCGAATACAAGGAAAAGACGCGCCCAGAGGAGATCAGCGGGCACGGCGCGGCGCAAGGGCTGATCGCTCAGCAGATCAGCGCGGTGGGACGACGCAAGCAGAAAGCGCCCGACAACCCCGCTCCGAAGAAAACACGTCGCGCGGCGGCGCTCAGCGCCCGCACGCGCCGGCTGGATTGAAGTCAGCAGCCCTCACTCATCGCCAATGCCTTTCTTCCACGATCAATCGCGCGAGCAACTGCGCCGCTTTTATTTCGAGGCCTGGCGTAAACGTTGCGCAGGCCTCCCCATGGAGCCGCTGGAGCTGCAGGTGGCCGACGTCATCGCCCTGCATCCGGAGTACCACCCGCTTTTCGAGCGTCCGGACGAGGCCTTGGATCGGGATTACACGCCTGAAGGCGGCCAGTCCAACCCCTTCTTGCATATGGGTTTGCACCTCGCCGTGCGCGAGCAGATCGCTACGGACAGACCCGGCGGGATTCGAGCCGCCTTCCAGGCGCTCGTGCGACGTCTCGGCTCCACGCATGAGGCCGAACACCAAATGATCGAATGCCTCGCTCAGGCGCTGTGGGACGCGCAACGTTCGGGCGCGCCGCCCGATGAGGCGGGATATCTGGCCGGCGTTCGCGCCCTCGCCGCGCGCTGAAACGGCGGGCCGTGCGCTCGCAGACGCCCATCAATTCCAACCCGGGGCGCGCAGTGCTAGATTGCCCGCCCCGATTGGTTTGCCCGACCCGCTCATGCCAGTGATCAAACAGGACGACGTCGTCCAGAGCGTCGCTGACGCGCTTCAGTACATCTCGTATTACCACGCCCCCGATTTCATTCAGGCAATGGCCGCGGCCTACGAACGCGAACAAAGCCCGGCGGCGAAGGACGCCATTCAGCAGATTCTGGTGAATTCGCGGATGTGCGCCGAAGGCCATCGCCCGATCTGCCAGGACACTGGAATCGTGACCGTGTTCGCGAAGGTCGGCATGAACGTGCAGTGGGACGCCGCCATGGGCCTCGCCGACATGATCAACGAAGGCGTACGCCGCGCGTACAACCACCCGGAGAACAAGCTGCGCGCCTCGATCGTGTCCGACCCGGCGTTCGAGCGGAACAACACGCGCGACAACACCCCTGCGGTGATTCACATGGAGGTGGTCCCCGGCGATACGCTGGAAATCTCCCTCGCAGCCAAGGGCGGCGGCTCCGAGAACAAGGCTGCGCTCACGATGCTGAATCCTTCCGATTCGATCGTCGACTGGATTGTCGAGACTGTGCCCGAAATGGGCGCGGGCTGGTGTCCGCCGGGCATGCTCGGCATCGGCATCGGCGGCACAGCCGAAAAAGCGGTCGTGCTCGCGAAAGAATCGCTGTTCGACTCCATCGACATTCACGAGATTCGCGAGCGCGGACCGCAAAACAAGCTGGAAGCGCTGCGTCTGGAAATCCTGGACAAGGTCAACGCGCTCGGCATCGGCGCGCAAGGACTCGGCGGACTCACGACCGTCCTCGACGTGAAGATCAAGGATTATCCGACGCACGCCGCATCGCTCCCGGTCGCGATCATTCCGAACTGTGCGGCCACGCGGCACGTTCATTTCGTTCTGGACGGCTCCGGACCCGCGCAGCTGGATCCGCCCGATCTCGATCTGTGGCCCAAGCTCACCTATCGGCCCTCCGGCGAGTCACGCCGGGTGAATCTCGATGCATTGACGCGTGAAGACGTGGCGACCTGGAAGCCAGGCGAGCGTTTGCTGCTCTCGGGCAAGATGCTGACGGGGCGCGACGCCGCTCACAAGCGGCTCAGCCAGCTCATCGAGGCGGGCAAGCCTCTGCCCGAGGGGCTCGAATTCAAGAACCGTGTGATCTACTACGTAGGCCCGGTAGACCCTGTCAAAGGTGAAGCCGTCGGCCCCGCCGGCCCCACGACGGCCACGCGCATGGACAAGTTCACCGAGATGATGCTCGGAAAAACGGGCCTCATCGCTATGGTCGGCAAAGCCGAGCGCGGCCCCGAAGCGATCAATGCGATCCGCAGGCACAAGGCCGCGTATCTGATGGCGGTCGGCGGCGCAGCGTATCT
>DATAFY010000092.1:0-4350 GCA_036257205.1 Steroidobacter sp.
GCATTCAAGCTTCGCGCTGCGCACCGTACAGAAAGCGCGCGAACTGCCCATACGTTAGAGGCGTCTTCGTGGTCCGTTCGTGCTCGAGAGAGACTGGAGACTCAACGCACAGCGCGCATTCGCGCAGACGGAACCGCGTCAGGCATGGCCGGCGACGAACGCATGACCGCGGATCGAGACGGCTTTGACTAGGACCCACACTGCGGCGCCTGGCCGCAGAGACAACATCGTCGTCGCCGCTCGCGTGACGCGAGCAAGCACGAGTGCGCCGCCGATGTCGACGTAAACGAGGTCGGTGTCTCGGTCGTCTTCCGTGATGCGCGCAACGGTTCCCGTAAGCACATTGCGAACGCTCAGACCTTCCGGCCTCGAAGTTGCGAGAATGACATCGCGCGCAAGCAGTTGAACGCGCACCGATGAGCCCCTGCGTGCGCCGCGCAGGGCTACGTGCAGGACGTTGGCTCCCATGCGCAGGGCCGCCAGACCAGTCTGATCATCTGCAGCTTCGATGAAGCCCTGAAGCACCGCCCCGACCGACTCCGGTCCAACGATAGCGCGCAATTCCGGGTGAAGGCTCACCACGTCGAGAGGCCCCTGAGCAAGAACGCGTCCGCGATCAAGCAAGACGACGTGCGTCCCGAGCCGCAGCACTTCATCGAACTGATGACTAACGTAGATCATCGGAATCGCGAATTCGTCCCGCAGCTTCTCGAGGTACGGCAGCACTTCTTCGCGTCGCGCCGCATCGAGAGCCGCCAGCGGCTCATCCAGCAACAGCAGCCGGGGCTGCGAGAGCAGGGCGCGACCGAGCGCAACGCGCTGACGCTCTCCGCCGGACAACTGACGCACGCGCCGACCCAAAAGGGGCGCAAGTCCCAATAGATCGACGACATGATCGACCGAAATGCGCGCGCGCCCCTCGCGAAAGCGACGTGCGCCGTAACGCAGATTGCCGAGCACATCGAAGTGCGGAAACAGCCGCGCATCTTGGAAAACGTAGCCGATGCGGCGACGCTCGGCCGGCGTGCGCTTTCGCGCACGCGTATCCTCGAGCACGACCTCGTCAATCTCGATGTGCGCTTCGTCCGCAGGGAGCAACCCGGCGATCACGTTCACGAGCGTCGTCTTGCCGCAGCCCGAGCGCCCAAAAAGCGCTACTACTCCGCGTGCGCCGACCTCAATAGCGACATCGAGCGTGAAGTCCTGCAACCGTTTGAGCGCGTGAATGCGAAACATCAGCGGCCCAAAGTCCGGCGCATGCACCGCGCGATCACCTCGGCTGCGAACAGCGACAGCAGGCCGAGAGAGAAGGAGACGGCGGCAAGCCGCGCCGCAAGCGCGTCCCCGCCCGGCGTTTGCAAAGCCGTGTACAGGGCGAGCGGTAAAGTGCGCGTCTCGCCGGGGATATTTGAAACGAATGTAATCACCGCGCCGAACTCGCCCAGACCGGCCGCGAACGCAGTGACCGCACCAGCGAGAATTCCCGGAGCCACGAGCGGCAAGGTAATAGTGAGAAAACGATCCCACGGTCCTGCGCCCAACGTGCGGGCGGCGTCCTCCAGACCTGGATCGACTGCTTCTAGCGAGATCCGGATCGCGCGCACCATGAACGGGAACGACATGACGGCAGTCGCCAGCGCGGCGCCGGCGCTCGTGAATACAAGCTGCACGTGGAAACGTTCGTTCAGCCAACCTCCGATCGGCCCCTGCACCCCGAACAGCAGCAACAGGACATAACCGACTACCACGGGCGGCAGCACGAGCGGCAGATGCACGATCGCATCGAGCAGGATGCGGCCTCGCAGTGCGCGTCGCGTAAGGATCCAGGCCATCGCGACCGCGAGCGGCAAGCTGAACAAAACGCTCCGCAACGCGATCGACAGGCTCAAACGGACGGCGTCGAGTTCAGCAGCGATCATGAATACAGGCGATGACTAAAGGGTGTACAGCATAGCGTGTCGCAGGACGGCTACCCTCGCATGTTTTGGAGCCCGCGCCGAGCCGTTCGCAACGGCTAAACGATCCGCGGCCACGGGCCTGCCAAGCATAGCCAATCCCGCTTTCCGGGATTTAAGATGCCCGCACCGATTCGCGCGCTGCGCGATCGACGCCTTGAAATTACCGCTAGGGGGTCTGTGATGACTAATCGAAATGGACGGGCGCGACTGTCGGCGCTCACGCTCGCCGGCCTGCTCGCGATGAGCGCCGCAAGCGCGGAATGCGTCTATCCGAAACCGCCCGCGAGCATGCCTAATGGCGCGACCGCAACCGAAGAGGAAATGGTTGCCGGCATGAAGGCCACCAAGGAATACAACAATGAGGTAACGGCCTATTTGAGCTGCCTCGAGATGGAGATGAATGCTCGCGTCGAAGCCGCCGGCGCGGATGCGCCCGCCGACCAGATTGCGCAGATCAAGGCGATTCACACGAAACGGCACAACGCGGCCGTCGACGAACTCGAAGCGCATGCCGCGCGCTTCAATGAGCAAGTGAAAGTGTACAAGACGCGGGAAAAAAGCAATAAGAAGAGCTAAGGGAAAACCTCTGCGGGCTCGGCGCCGGCCGAGCCCGTCTCGGCCCGGAACTCCTCAGCAGCGGTCCGCCTCCTCGATCTGACGTTCTCGAGTCCCCGGCCTCGAGAACGCAGTCCTTCTATTCCCGCCGCCCAGGCCGCTTCATTTCCCGCCCGTTTGCGTCTGCTCGTGTGGACGCGCGTGAATTGCGCGTACCATCGGCTATTCCCGATCAGCCATTGACCGGTCGCCCGTGATTTCACCAGCCGAAGCCGAAGCCGCCGTCCGCGCCCGCGCCTCACGCCTGCCTGAGGCCATGCTGCCTTTGCAGGAGCTTGCGGGCGCGGTGCTGCGCGAATCTATCGTCGCGACACGCGACCAACCGCCGTTCGACCGGGTCACGATGGACGGGATTGCGTTCGCGATTTCCTCTGTCGGTCGACGCGCCTTCCGGATCGTTGGGGTCCAACCCGCTGGCGCGGCGCCGCTTGCGCTTTCCGAGCCGGACGCGTGCTTGGAGGTGATGACGGGCGCGAGCCTGCCCATCGGCTGCGATTGCGTCATTCCGGTGGAGAAGATTACGGTGCGCGACGGCGTCGCACACCTTGCTGACGACGCGAAGCCTAGCCGGGGTCTCAACATTCATGCACGCGGCCTGGATGTGCGCCGGGGAGAGCCGCTGTTGAACGCTGGGACGCGACTCGGACCGGCGGAAATCGCAGTGCTCGCGTCGAACGGGCTGACTCATGCGTGCGTGACGCGCCCGCCGCGGATCGTCGTAGTGTCGACCGGCAACGAACTGATCGAACCTGGGCGAGCTGTAGAGGACTGGCAGATCTATAGGTCAAACGCGCACGGGGTCATCGCCGCGCTGCAACGGCGCGGTTTTCACTCGCTAGCTCAGGATCACTTGCCCGATGATCTGCCGGCGCTGCGCGCGCGACTGCAAGCGCATCTCGACGCCTACGACATTCTGATCCTCAGCGGAGGCGTGTCGATGGGCCGCTTTGACTATGTACCGCAGGCGCTTGCGGAACTTGGCGTCTCGGTCGTGTTCCACAAGATTGCACAACGACCCGGAAAACCGATGTGGTTCGGCGTCGGCGAGAATGGTACGACTGTGTACGCCCTACCGGGGAACCCCGTATCCACCCTCATGTGTTTGCTTCGGTATGTTTTCCCTGGCCTGGAGAGCGCGCTTGGCGCGGCGCCCTCCTCGCCTGAAAGCGTCGCTCTCCTGGAGGACTTCGAAGTGAAGCCGCCATTGACGTTCTTTCTCCCGGTGAAACTTTCCCGGGACGGCGAACGTCTGTGCGCAATTCCGCAACCCACGCGCGGTTCGGGAGATTTCGTTTCGCTGATCGGCGCCGACGGATTTGTCGAGCTGCCCCCCGGGCCGCAACGGGTCAAACGCGGCGCTCGAGTTCCGCTGTATCGCTGGTGAAAACGCGATGTCGAAGTCCCGAATCGTCGATCTGCCCGTCATGACGCGCCCACACGATACGCTGGGCCGCCCCTTGCAAGATCTCCGCATTTCGGTGATGGACCGGTGCAATTTCCGTTGCCCGTATTGCATGCCGCGCGAGACATTCCATGAGAATTACCGCTTCCTCAAGTCCAGCGAGCGGCTTTCGTTCGAAGAAATCACGAGACTCACGCGACTGTTTGTGCAACTCGGCGTCAAGAAGGTTCGGCTGACGGGCGGTGAGCCCCTGTTGCGCCCAAACGTTGCGGAGCTTGTCGGCGACCTGACCGCGCTCGAGAGCGTTCAGGACGTGGCGCTCACGAACAACGGCGTGCTGCTCGCACAGCACGCTGCGGAGCTCAAGGCGAACGG
>DATAFY010000117.1:0-3136 GCA_036257205.1 Steroidobacter sp.
GCGCGGGCTTACGAAATCAAACGCGCCCTGAACACCTTCCAATCCGTCCTGACCGCTGCCGAGTCCGGACAGCGCGGCTATCTACTGACGGGCCAGACGGGGTACCTGGAGCCTTATTACAGGGCGATGCGCAGCTGGCGCACGGAAATTGAACGCCTGCGAAATCTCACCGCCAGCAATCCGCAGCGGCAGCGAGACATTGCCGAGGTCGAGAAAGTCACCGCGGCCGCCATATTGCGCCTCGAGCAAACTATCGAACGTAGCCCTGCACCGGGTCCAAACGGCGCCGCAGACGTCGCCAGCTCCGATCGCGCGGCCCTGACCATGGATCGGGTGCGCGGCACTGTGGAACGGATGACGGCCGAGGAGGACGCCCGCATTGAGGCGCTGCGGCGCGAGGTGCTGCGCGATTTGTGGGTGGCGGTGGGAGTGGCGCTGCTCACGACGGTGGTGACCGTCGCCGTGCTGCTCGGGCTCAACAAATTACTGCAACGCTATGGACGTGAGCGCGAGGGCGCAGAGCATGCGTTGCTTGAGGCGAACCAGGACTTGAACGAGCTGGTCGAAAAACGCACCGCGGAGCTGACGGAGTTGTCCCAGCATCTGATCCGGGTGTCGGAAGAGGAAAAGGCCTCGCTTGCCCGTGAGCTGCACGACACGCTCGGCAGCAATCTCACGGCGATCAACATGGATCTGAACTGGATTCAGCGACGGTTCGCGGAAGCGCCCAGAGAAGTGCGCGAACGTTTGCAACGAGTGATTCAACTTCTCGGTGAAACGGTCGAACTCAAGCATGAGGTCATTGAAGGGCTGCGCCCTAGCCTGCTGGACAACCTCGGGCTCGCCTTCGCGGTGCAGTCTCATTGCAAGGAGTTTACTCGGCGCACCGGCATTGCCTGCGAGGTGGACGTCGTTGAGGATTTCGACGACCTCGACCCGGCTTGGTCGATCGCCTTGTACCGCATCGTGCAAGAGTCGCTCACCAATATCTCGAAGCACGCCCGCGCCAGTCGCGTGCGCATCGAATTGAGCCGCAATGCTCAGGGCGTTCGTCTGCGCGTTTGCGACGACGGAATCGGCGTGGACGAGACGCTCTCGAAGCCCAAGTCGCACGGCGTGATCGGCATGAGGGAGCGGATGCGTCAGGTGGGCGGATCATTCGAGATTGCGCGCGCCTCAGACGGCGGCGGCACGGTCGTGGAGGCGTTTATACCCGCGGCCGGGCCGGTGTCGCAGCGCACCCCAGGCACGGCGGAGGTAGGTACGCTCCTACCGCAGGGCGGCAAAGGGTCCTCATCGCGAGCCATTGCGCGATAAAGCGCCAGATGTGGGAACTTTTCACCGGTCCCATGCGGTTTTCTCGTCTCGGCTTGTAAACCTGACCGGCGAAGCCCCCGGTCGTTCCGTTCGCGAGGCCTCGGACGGAGTTGTTGTTCAGCATTCGCGAGGGACCCTCCTATGGAGAACCCACTGACGAACACTGCGCCAGGTGAGCTGCGGAGCGAGCGGGGCGATGTGCGCCCACCCTCCCAAGACCCCGCCGCGCAGGGCCAGGATTCGCCCGACGGGCAGGACTCGGCCGTGCAGATGCAGCGCATCGACTCCTTGCGCATTCCGGTCGGCACCAATCTTGCGGATGCCGAGCGCTGGATGATCTTCGCAACGCTGCAGAAATGCGGCGGAAACAAGACGCGAGCCGCAGCGTTGCTGGGGGTAAGCCTCAAAACCCTCTACAACCGCTTGAACGCCTATCGCGCCCAGGGACTGGCTATGGATTACGACGCGCGGGGCTACGGTGCGAGCGTGGATCAGAGCGGCTCAGGGCAGGAGCTCGTCGGAAATCCGGCACGATTGGAAGGAAGCCTCAGCGAGACGACTAGGGAGACACAATGATGCTCGACGTACGTGAAAGCGAGAACCGCGAAACCGCTCAGGCGACGCATGCGCCTATTCGCGTGCTGATCGTGGACGACCATGCGATTTTGCGCGCGGGCGTTCGAGAAATGCTCGCGGATGAGCCGGACCTGGAGGTGGTTGCAGAGGCCGGTTCGGCCGAGGATGCACTCGAGCAGCTGCGCGAGGGTTTGCAAGTCGAGGTCGTCGTGCTCGACATCACCCTGCCGGGTCAAAGCGGCATCGATCTGTTGAAGCAGCTGAAACGGGATCGGCCCGAACTTGCAATCCTCGTACTCAGCATGCATCCCGAACGCAGTTTCGCCGTGCGGCTGATGCGCGCCGGCGCGAATGGTTACGTCCCGAAGATGATCGTACCGGAAGAGCTCGTGAAGGCCGTGCGCGCCGTAGGTTCGGGCCGTCGCTACATCACGCCGCTTGTGGCGGAACTGCTCGCCTCCGAATGCGCCGCGGACGAAGAGGGACCGCTGCACAACCGCCTCTCGGAGCGCGAACTGCAGGTCTTCACGCGAATAGCGCGTGGAGTCTCGCCCGCCGTGATGGCGAATGAACTTGGCTTGAGCGTGAAAACCGTGAGTACGTATCGCGCCCGCATCCTGGAGAAGATGGGGATGCGCAGCAATGCTGAAATCGCCGCATACGCCGTGAGGAATCAACTGGTCGAGTGAAGTAAGTAGGCGTCGAAAATCGGACACTGCGCAACGAGTCACGTGGACCTCCCCAGGACGATGGGGGCACCCGCTGAGAACCCATCGGACGCCGCGATGACGGTTGCGCACTTGAGGCCGTGTCAATGGCGCGGCCTCTTTTTTTGCACGGGCGCTGAGCTGTCTGCACCGATTGTTGCGGTGAAAAGCGTCGTGTAGGTCGTGCTCGTGAGCGCAGCGCCGGCTCCTTACCGCCGAGTCCGCATGCAAGTGCGCGGAACAAACTTGCACTAGCGCGGCTTGGCTTCGAGCCGATGAAGTCAACTCGAGGTGCAGCATGTCGACGAAACGACTACTTGTACGCATGCTCGGCGCGCTGGTCGCAGCCCAGGCGCTTGCGCTCGGCGCGCTCGCGCAGACGCCTGAGGCCCAACAGCAGCAGAGCGATCAACACAGTCGCACCGATGCGAGCGCGACGCCTGTGACGCCCCAGTCATTCGCGTCGCAGGCGGCTGTGATCGGCAAGGCGGAAATAGAACTTGCTCAGGTCGCCCTCAACAGCACGAAGAACGAGG
>DATAFY010000120.1:0-5441 GCA_036257205.1 Steroidobacter sp.
GGTCGTGGAGCGTTCGCACTCTCTTCGACGTTCTCGAAAGGCGGCCTCGGCGCGCGGGTTCTTTCGCACCGTGCAGCACCTCGATCCGCGCCAATACGGTCGACTGCGGCACGCCGTCGACACTTCTCTTTCTAATCATGAGACGAAGCTTCTTCTTGCGTTGGACCAACCCGGCTTTCGCCAGACGGTCAGGTCGTTCGAGGCCTTCTGCCCGGGCCGACGGATCTTATCGGTAATGCGAATCATTCACAATTACATCACTGACTCGCCTGGCCTGATGAACAGCAGGAGGGATGAATCGAACCTGGCGCTAAGTACTCGTGTTGCGTTGGACGGCGCGGCAGCGGCGGGCTGCTTACGCCGCACCTGTACAGCTGCCAATGGCGCCGCATCCCTCGCCGCGGCCCGTTGATCGCGCGCGGGCGCTCAAGCGTGCCGAGCAGTTGCGACATAAGCTCTCGTTTCTGCAGATAAATTCCACTTGCTTTCACATAAAACCGGGAGCTGCTTCACACCGCTTCGCCGGGTCGTGAACATACGATGCTGCCTGCACACGCGCGCCGATGTAGCTGCGCGTGCGCAAAAGGGGTTCCGATGCATCGACTGCTCGACAAGCAGGTCAAGGAGGCGACCCGTCCGGACGGGGAGATTGATCTCTCCCGTCTGTTAGCCGTGGTCGATGCCGGTTACAGCAAGACGGACGAGGAACGCCGCGGCATCGTGCGCTCCATGCAGCTGATGTCGGATGAAGCGCAAGCGCTCACCCGCGAGCTGCGCGAAAGCACGGCGACCCAACTGCAATCCGTTCTGGATCACGTCAAAGATGTGATCCTCACCGTCGATGAAGCCGGCCACATCGCCACCATCAATGCGACGGGGCAGCGCGTCTTCGAGCAGTCCGATACTGAAATCGCCGGTCGGCCGCTGACCTTCTTGCTGCCGCAGCTCGCGGTCAAGCACGCATTGGCTGAGCAGCTGGAACAGCTGGCGGCCCGGGCCGATGACACGCACGTCGATCTCGCGCCCCACGAGACGATCGGTCTTAGAGCGAACGGCGAGACTTTCGCCGCCGAACTCGCTGTCAGCAAGACGCGGATCAATCGCCGGACGATGTACGTCGTGTGTTTGCGCGACACCACCGATCGCAAAGCGGCGGAAGCCGCACTGCGCGACAGCGAAGCGCGTTATCGAACCCTGGTGGAGCACGCCCCGGAAGTCATCGTGGTCGTAGACGTCGACCAGAATCGACTGGTCGACGTGAACGAAAATGCGGTGCGCTTCTTCAAGATGGATCGCGAGTTGCTGCTCGCGAGCGGTCCGGAGGCGTTAAGTTCGCCGCAGCAACCCGACGGCTCGCTCTCCACGGAGGCCAACCGCCTGCAATTCGAGCGCACGCTGAGCGGAGATGCGCCAGTCCTGGAATGGATCTTTCGCGATGCGTTGGGTGCGGAGATTCCCTGTGAAGTGCGCTGGGTGCGCCTGCAGTCAGGCGGTCGGCGCCTGGTCCGCGGCAGCATCACCGACATCACCGAGCGCAAGCGCGTAGAGGTTCTGAGCGCGGGGGAGCGTCGGGTGTTCGAGCGGCTGGCCGCGAACGTCGATCTGCGCATTACGCTGGAAGCGATCACCGACGCCGTTGAACGCGCGGCGCCCGATTCGTTATGCGCCGTGCGCATGCTGGATGACTCCGGCATGCGCTTGAACCTGTGCGCAGGGCCGAAGCTGCCGGCAGAGTACGTCGCGGCGATGGAGGCGGTTGAAATCGCGGCGCGCAACGGCTCGTGCGCCGCGGCGGTGTACCTGCAGCGCCAGGTCATCGTCGCGGATGTGGCGCGCGATGCGCTGTGGGAAAACCGCCGCGAGACAGCGACGCGAGCGGGCCTGCGCAGTTGCTGGTCAACACTGATTCCCGCGTCCGATGGACGGATCCTCGGCACGATGGCGCTTTATTTCAAAACGCCGCGCAGCCCACTGCGCCGGGATTTTGCGCTGATGTCGCGCATGACCCAGCTGGCCGGCATTGCGATTGAAAGACGACTGGCCGAGAGCGCATTGCGCGCGAGCGAGTCGCGTTACCGACGTCTGTTCGACAACGTCATGGAAGGCGTGTACAGCTCGACGCGCGAGGGGCGTTTCTTGTCGGTGAATCCGGCGCTGGCGCGCATGGTCGGATTCTCCTCGCCCAGCGAGCTGCTTTCTCTGCCGACCGAGACGATTTACCAGAACCCCGCCGAGCGCATGGCGATCATCACGACGTTGGAGCGCGATGGCGTCATTCGCAACGCAGAGTTCCAGCTGCGCCGCGTCGACGGCGGGACGCTCACGGTCATCGAGAACGCACGCACAGTGCGCGATGCGCAGGGCAATCTCATCGGCTATGAAGGCACAATCTCGGACATCACCGAGCGTAAACGCGCGGAAACGGCCGTATTCGAGGAGAAGGAGAAGGCGCAGGTCACTCTGCAGTCGATCGGCGACGCCGTCATTACGACGGATTCGGCAGGCAGGGTCGAGTACCTCAATCCCGTTGCGGAAGAGTTGACGGGGTGGCGGACGAGCGAAGCCCAGGGCAAGTCGCTCCCCGAAGTGCTCAATATCCTCAACGAGGCGAGCCGCGTTCCGCTTGAGGATCCAGTCTCGCGCGCTTTGCGCGAAGGGTGCGTCATCGCGTTGGCCGATCAGTCGGTCATGGTCAATCGACGCGGCCAGGAAATCGCCGTGCAGCACTCTGCGGCGCCCATACGGGACCGTACGGGCGGGATCATCGGCGCCGTGATGGTGTTCCACGACGTGAGCAAGGAGCGGCGCTTGCGTCGCGCGCTCGCTTACCAGGCGAGCCACGATGCGCTGACGGGCCTCATCAATCGCCGTGAGTTCGAGAATCGGCTGAACGAAGCATTGGTGAACGCGCGCGTGAACGAGGCGACGACGCACGTTTTGCTGTACCTCGACCTCGATCAGTTCAAACTGGTGAACGACACGTGCGGCCATCAGGCAGGCGACCGTCTGCTCAAGCAGATCACGGGAATTCTGCAGACTCGGACGCGCTCGAGCGACACGATCGCGCGTCTTGGCGGCGATGAGTTCGGCATCCTGCTGCAGGACTGCACAGCCGGTTGCGCCGCAAAGATCGCCGACAACCTCCGGCAGGCGATCCGTGAGTATCGTTTCGAGTGGCAGGATGGCGCGATGAACGTGGGCGTGAGCATCGGCATCGTCGAGATCAACAGCGCGAGCGAGAGCATCGCCAGCGTGTTGAGCGCGGCCGACGTCGCCTGCTACGCGGCGAAGGACTCCGGCCGCAATCGCGTGCACATGTACCAATACGGCGCGGCGCCGGAACGCCACCGTGAAATGCAGTGGGTGTCGCGCATCACGCGCGCTTGCGAGGAGACTCGGCTGGAGCTGTATTACCAGCCGATCGCGCCGATCGGCGCGAACCGCGATCCGCGCGGGCATTATGAGCTGCTGCTGCGCATGCGCGATGAGAATGGCGGACTCGTGCCGCCCGCCGAGTTCATTCCGGCCGCCGAGCGCTACAACATCATGCCGATGATCGACCGTTGGGTCGTCAGTCAGGCGCTCGGCGCGCTCGCGCATTACCGCAGCGACGGCGACGCGCGGCACGGGTATACGTTGTCGATCAACCTGTCGGGCACATCTCTGAACGACGATCGCTTCCTGGAGTTTCTGATCAACGAGCTGCAAACCTACGATCTCAGCCCGGGCGCGGTGTGCTTTGAGATTACGGAGACGGCGGCGATCTCCAATCTGCCGAACGTGGTCCATTTCATGCGCGAGTTCCGGGCCCGCGGTTGCCTGTTCTCGCTGGACGATTTCGGCAGCGGCTTGTCCTCGTTCATGTACCTGAAGAATCTCCCCGTGGACTATCTGAAGATCGACGGCCAGTTCATTCAGAACGTGACCACGGACCACGTGGATCGCAGCATGGTCGAGGCGATCACGCAGATCGGACGAGCGATGGGCATCAAGACGGTGGCCGAGCGCGTCGAGACCGCGGAAGTGCTCGCCTGCCTTGCGGACATCGGCGTGGAGTATGCGCAGGGCTACTACATCGCGCCGCCCGAATCCGCGGAAGCATTGAGCCGGATTACGCGCACGCATCCGAAGCTCAGACTCGTGCATTCGGCGTAGGGCGTGCGCCGGGCCTTTTAGTGGTCGCCAGGCGCGTTGCAAAGCAACCTGTTCACCCGAGCGTTGGCCTATGCGCGCGCGACGCTCGGGCCTTGAGGTCCTCCTCACGGATTCGGACGTGCCGATCGACACCGACCATCTGGAGCGGGCGCGCGATTCCGATGGGCCGCAAGAACTGCGTGAACATGAACGCAGTTACGTTGTTATCTCTGCTGCTGGAATCGTGCATGTGCGGGGCGGAATAGCGGCCACTAACCACACCAGGAAGGCCGAAAATCACGAATCTGCCCTCCTGGCTGTTTGCAGGCCAGACGAGTGTCCGGTCTTCTACATTTCCGCTCTCTCCGGTAGTTCTCTTATTCCAACGATGATTCGCTGCCTTCGTCTTCGCCGCAGAGTCCCCTGTGGGGCTCGTGATTGCTGATCGATTCGAAAAAAGTTGTTCTCGAATCTGTTCACGTTGCCGTGGATTTGGCGTTCACCATCCGGTGGAACCCCTGTTCACGATCGCCCACGTGAGTTCGCCAGCGCGTCGCACAAGCCCACGCCGAGAAGAGGAACAAACAGCTTCCTTGTACATTGAGCTTGGCGCACGGAGGAGCGCCGGGTGCTGCGATGCAAGTATCAGAGCAAACATTGCGACCCCGAATCCTGCGTGAGTTCGCGCGTGCAAATATCAATAACTTCGAAGAAACGGAGGATCGACGATGTCACGTCCATTCTTGATACGCACATTGGCGGGACTCGCCCTGTCCGCACTGATCGTCTTCGTTGCTGCGCCGCCCGCGCGGGCAGTCACCGGGAGCTATCACCCCGATCCAATCCACACGTATGTCGGGCTGGCCGTATTCTATGACCAGGATGGCGAGTTCTCGCATCGCTGTTCCGGAAGCCTGCTTTCGCCCCGAATCTTTCTCACTGCGGGTCACTGTACTGACGATGAGCTGGAGCTTTCATACGCTCGAATCTATTTCCACCAGTTTGCCGGCACGCACTTCGACCCGGTCACCCAGCACGACCCGGTGACGGGCTACCCCGACGAATGCATCGCCGGAGATCCGTTGTGCGTGACGGGGCATGAGTTGCACGATTTCGGTTTCGACAACTTCGCGGGATTTCCGAATATCCGCGACGCGGGAATCATTGTGCTCGACGAGGCCATCACGTTCGCCACGAGCTTTGCCAGTCTGGCTGAACCTGGCTCGCTGGATGTACTCGCGACCCGGCGCGGCGTTCAAGATGCGACTTTCACGATTAGTGGCTATGGTGTGTCCGACAACTGGCCG
>DATAFY010000340.1:0-4181 GCA_036257205.1 Steroidobacter sp.
GGCGCCGGATTCGGCCGCAGCAGCGCGGCCGCCCCGCCGGCGAACGCTTCGACGTAGCACTCGTGCGCGGGGAAATGCGGATAGAGATGCTTGAGCAGGCGGCGCTTGCCGCCGGGCCACGGAATGATGGGATTGGGCACGCAGTGTCCCCTGATAGAGTCGCCCCGCCCGCGCGGGTGGCAGGGCCTTGGCTAGGGACACGCACGCTCTTCCGTGGACCTCGGTGCTCGCCGGCGTGTCACAGCACGGCGGCGGGTGCCCTGTTCTCGCGTCTCGGCTAGAGCCCCCCGCGTCCTCTGCGCCTACTTCAATCCGACCGATCGCTCGCCCTGCTCCGCCAGCGTCCCACCCTGGATCTCCTCGGCGATCGGCGCACCGTTGATGTTCGCGACGCTCTCTGCGCTGTTCGGCTGCTCGGCGTCGATGGTGCACTGGTAGCCGCTCGGTCCGATGTAATGCTCGGCGCGATTGACCAGCCACTCTCCGTCAAGTCCGTGCGAAATCCCTGCATGACGACAATCGATTCCGCCAAGACATCGGCGCGCCCTGGAAACGTATAGCTCAACGTCCGCTCCTTCCGCGCTCGCCGGCGCAATTCGGCGCGCGCGGCCGATGTCGCTGACCCTGCATCTATACTGCAGTCGTAAACGTCGCACGGGTTCGCCCGTGCCGATCTTGACTTGGCAACGCTTCGCCTCTGAGTTCGAACGAGAGTACGCAACGACAGTTCCGGGACTCTCGCGCACGGCGATCGTCATGCGGTAATCGCTGCCCTCCTCCGGCGTGAGAGTCACGCGCGGCAACGCGGCGCCGGTTGCAGACTGCGCATCTCCTCTCCTCACGAACAGCAGATAGCCGCCGGCTTCGCGACGACGTCATAGCGCTTTGCCAGACGGTGCAACAGATTCATATCCGACTCTGCCGACTGGTCGATATGCGGAAGTGCTATGGCGGCCAAGCTGGCGCTGACCTTCTGCTGTAGCCGATGTTCGCCGGCGATACGGCGGACCATGTCCCCGATCGTGGTTCCAGCTTTCCATGACCGCGACTTCTGCGACTGGATGTCGACGCGCCCGCTCGTGGAGGACTCACAAGGCGCCACGCGTCCGCGCAATGTGACCTGCCCATGCAGCCGAACAAGATGCGCATGCGGCGAATCCGAAATTAAAAAAATAATCGTGCGGGTGAATTCGCCGCCTCGATGCGTCAAGCCGGGGATCTGAGGCTGGCGCGCACGCGTTCGAGGTCTTCGGAGGTGTCGACGCCGACAGGCGGCGCTTGTGAGGCAGCAGCGACGATGATCCGCATTCCTACCTGGAGCGCCCGCAACTGCTCGAGCTTCTCTGTCGCCTCGAGACTGCTCGGCGGCATCGCCGTGAGGCGCCTTAGAGCCGCGACGCGGTAGCCGTAAATGCCCAGATGACGATTGGCGCCTCGAGCGCTCGTCTGACTCATCAACCCCTGCGGGGCGCCTTCGCGATGCCATGGGATCGGCGCGCGGCTGAAATAGAGCGCCGTCCCGTCCTCCGCCGTCACCACCTTCACAACGTTCGGATCGAGAAACTCTTGCACGCTGGCGACGGGAGTACACAGCGTGGCGATGTCCGCATCCGAGCGCTGTTCCAGCAGTGAGGCCGTTTGGGCCACCAGGGCCGGGGGCATTTGCGGCTCATCGCCTTGTACGTTGACCACGATCGTGCGATCCGACCACCCGCGAAGAGCCGCGACCTCCGCAATACGATCGGTTCCCGACTGATGATCGGCTCGCGTCATCACCGCCAATGAACGCGAAGGGTCGCGCGGATCAATGGCGACTGCCGCGATCCGTTCATCGTCCGTTGCGACAAGCACCTCCTCTGCACCGCTCACAAGCGCAACATCGATGACCCACTGGATCATCGGACGTCCACCGATGTCTGCGAGCGCCTTGGCCGGTACGCGCGTCGAACCGTACCGCGCTGGTATGACTACCTTGAACGCCACGTACGCCGTCCGGTTAGTCTTTCAGCAAGGGGTCGGTCGGCGCGAGTGAGCGCGCTTCTTCTTCCAGCATCACAGGCACGCCGTCGCGGATCGGATAGGCCAGCCGGTCGGCGCGGCACACGAGCGCCTGTTGCGCCTTGACGTACCGCAAAGGTCCCTTGCAGAGCGGACAGGCCAGAATGTCGAGCAACTTGGAATCCATGATTTTCATCGAGCGTTGGATGGAGGAGCCGGGAGCAGGCGGTCGAGCAGCGCAGCCAATCTCGCGCGGCCGCTTGGACTGATATCGAGTTCCATACGGACCGCCCACAGGCGCGCATCGGCGAACGGACGGCATTTTACTGCATCCTTCTCGGTCATCAGCACCGGCGCATCGTCGTCAAAACGCACGTCGGCCGGCGTCAGCGCAGCATGGTCGCGCCTGGGATGCGCGTCCACAGCCAGTCCCTCACGGGCGAGCGCCTGAAAGAACGCGTCGGGGTTCCCGATCGCGGCCAATGCATGCACGGGCGCTCCCCTGAACGCGGCGAGCGGTCGCACTTCGCCGCTCACGAGAGAAATTGCGTGAGTCAGACGCCCCACCGCCAGCTCGCCCGCCGGTGAGCCGAAGTTTCGGGCCGCTGATTCTTCAGCGCCAGCCCGTTTGGTGAGGATGACGAGATCCACTGAGCTGAGACGGGAGCGAGGCTCGCGCAGCGGACCAGCGGGAAGCAGGCGGCCATTGCCCACGCCGCGCTGTTCATCGATCACAGCGATCTCGCAGTCGCGCGCGAGCCGATAGTGCTGCAAACCATCGTCCGACACCACAATCTGCGCGCCCAGTTCGACGACATGCCGTGCATCGGCCGCTCGATCCGGCCCGACCACTACGATCGCGGGGGTGCGGCTCGCGAGCAGCACGGCCTCATCCCCCACTTCCGCCACCGGCGACTCGGGCGTGACGCGGCGCGGCCAATGATCTGAGCGCCCCCCATACCCGCGCAGCACGATGCCAACCTGCACGCCGCGTGCGGTTAGTTCGTTTGCGAGCCAGATGGTGAGCGGCGTCTTCCCTACGCCGCCGACGCTGATATTGCCGATGACCACAACGGGTCGGGCAACGCGATGCGATCGGAAGACCCCGGATCGAAACGCGGCCCGGCGCAGCGAAACGATCAGGCCGAAGATCCAAGAAAGCGGCGCGAGCGCGACAGCCAGCCATTGCCGCTCACGCCCATACCACAGCCGTTGAAAAAAGACGTCGAGCATTCGCGCGCACACTAATCCTGCGGGCCGGCTTCCCCGAGTCCCCAGAACGCCTCAACAGCCGTCATCAAGCATTGAATTGCATGCGGTGCAGCGCTGCATAGTGCCCCTTGCACGCAAGCAACTCCTGGTGCGTTCCGCACTCTACGACGCGCCCTCCCTCAAGCACGACGATACGGTCCGCCTTTTCGACCGTGGAGAGTCGGTGCGCAATGACGAGCGTGGTCCGATTGTGCATGAGCTCTTCCAGCGCGGCCTGGATGATGCGCTCGGATTCTGTGTCGAGAGCCGATGTCGCCTCATCCAAAATAAGAATGGGCGCGTTCTTGAGCAGAGCGCGCGCAATCGAAATGCGCTGGCGCTGCCCCCCCGAGAACAGAACCCCGCGGTCGCCCACGACGGTGTCCAGCCCGGACGGCAGTTCCTTGACGAACTCCATGACATGGGCGGCGCGTGCGGCCTCTTCGAGGGCTGCCTCAGACACGTCCCGGCCAAAGGCGATGTTCGCGCGAATCGTATCGTTGAACAGCACGACCTCCTGGCTCACGAGCGCAATCTGATCGCGCAGACTCGCGAGCCCATACTCGCGCACGTCCCGGCCGTCGATCCGCACGATCCCTTCAGCGGCTTCATAGAACCGCGGCAGGAGATTGACCAACGTCGACTTGCCGCTGCCCGATCGGCCGACGATCGCGAGCATCTCGCCTGCACAGGCGCGCAGGTTGATGCGATCAAGAGCTACGCCCTTGCCGGCCGGGTAGGTGAACGACACATCCTTGAATTCGATGTCGCCGCGCACGCGGTTCGCCCTCAGTGCGCCGCCCGTTGGTTCCGGGCGTTCATCGAGCAGCTCGAAAATGCTCTGCCCCGCTGCGATCCCCTGCTGCAGCGGACCGGCGACTCCCACCAAGCTTCGCAGAGGTTGTGCGATTCCGACAAGCGCCGTCAAAAAC
>DATAFY010000134.1:0-6964 GCA_036257205.1 Steroidobacter sp.
ACATTATTAAGGCGAGCCCTCGCGCGGCATGGTTATTTCTGCGAGCCACAAGGCTGGGGAGCTACCGCCGTGATGTTCCGGTCGAGGCGTTGGTTGCTGCCTCGATCGCGACCGTACGGTCTGAAGACTGCGGTCCGTGCACCCAACTGGGCGCCGCGATGGCTGAGCGGCAGGGCGTGCGTTCCGAGATCCTACGCGCCATCCTGCAGGACGATGTCGCCGGGATGCCTGACGATGTGGCGCTCGCGTGGCGTTTACGAAAGCGATCCTGGCGCACGATGCGGCGGCCGACGGTTACCGGGCCGTGATCCACGAGCGATGAGGACCGCGAGCCGTCGTAAGCCTGGCGTTTGCGATCACCACGGCGCGCATCTATCCGACGGTGAAGTACGCAATGGGACACGGAAAGGCCTGCACTCGCGTCGTAGTCGGGGGAGTCCCGGTGGCGATTGACCGGGAGCTGACGTCGAAGGCATGGGGTCTGACCCCTGAGCGATCAGACGCGAGTCGATCGGCATGACGGATCCGGCGGTCAGCTTCGAGCCGCACGGAAGTGGCGGCGCGCACGGCCTAAGTTCCGCGAGCGCGATGTCGAATCCCGCCGCGAGCTTCGAGCCGTACCGCCTGCGGCTGCTCGGTCTCGCCTACCGCATGCTTGGGTCGGTGGCTGACGCCGAGGACGCGGTGCAGGAGACGTACTTGCGCTGGCATGCGGCCGACCGCGACAACGTGTCGGACCCGAGAGCCTTTCTCATGACCACGACGACGCGGATTTGTGTCGACATGCTGACCTCGGCGCGCGCACGGCGCGAGGAGTACGTCGGTCCCTGGCTGCCGGAGCCGGTGGTTGACACGGCAGCACTCGCGCCCGACAGCCGCACGGAGCTGGCCGAGGATCTGTCCGTCGCGCTGCTCTTGACGCTCGACCGGCTGTCGCCGCTCGAGCGCGCGGCCTTCCTGCTGCACGACGTGTTCGATTTCTCGTTCAGCGAAGTCGCCACGGCGCTTGAGCGGAGCGAGGCTGCGTGCCGGCAGCTTGCCGCGCGCGCACGGGCGCATGTGCGCGCAGTACGACCACGCGGCATCGCCGCGCCGCCGGCGCGTTCGCGCGAGATCGATGCGAAGCATGCGCAGCTCATGTCCGCCTTCCTGGCGGCGACCCGTTCGGGAGATCTCAATGCGCTGACGCAGCTGCTCGCGAGCGACGTGCGCGTCATGACGGATGGTGGCGGCAAGGTGGCGGCGGCGCTGGACGTGCTCGACGGCGCCGATCGCGCGGCGCGTTTCCTGGTTGACGCCGCGCGCAAGGGGTGGCGCGAGGACTTCACGCTGCGCTTTGTGACCATTAATGGGCTGCCCGGTGTCGTGGTGGACGGACCCGACGGTCCGGTGCAGACCGCGACGTTCGAGATTGAGGGCGACCTGATTCGGGCGCTGTACGTGGTGCGCAATCCGGACAAGTTGCGGCATTTAGCGGCGCCATCCACGCCGCACGAGAGCGGTCCCGCATGAGCAGGTGGGTTGACTCGAATTGGCCCAATGCGCCGCGCGAGCTTCGGGTGAGCGTTGACAAGTTCAGATCAGGCGCGCGACACCTGCGGACGCGCAGCGCCTGGCGCGGTAGCCGCCGTCCGCGGAGGCTGGAATCCATGGTAATAGAACGTGCGACTGACGAAGCCAACATCCGACAGCGAATAAATAGCTGGGTGGAGGCGCTTCGCGCCATGGACCTTGAGGGTGTGATGTCGCTTTACGCTCCAGACATCGTGTCGTTCGATCTCGTACCGCCGCTGCGGCACGTGGGAGCACAGGCGAAAGAGAAAAACTGGGCGAACGTTTTTGCGATATACCAGCGTCCGCTCGGCTACGAGATTCGTGACCTCACGCTCACCTTGGGCGATGGCGTGGCATGCGGGCACAGCCTCAATCGGGTGAGCGGCACGTTGAAGAACGGGAACAGGACCGATTTCTGGCTTCGGTGGACGGCGTGCTTTCGGAAGATCGACGGCAACTGGCTCATCGCGCACGACCAGGTCTCAGTGCCTCTCGATCCGGAGAGCAGCAGAGCGTTGCTGAATCTCGAGCCCTAAGAGTTTCACGGGATCGCGTCCCGGGTGTGGTCCCCGGGCTCGGCAGATCATCGGGAGTGGTGATGTCGTGCGGCATGTGATTGGGTGGAATCCTAGAGCCGAGTTAGGCCGCCAGTGCGCCCGACGCCGACTCCGAACGCCACGTCGCCTCGACCTGGCAGCCTTGCAGGACTGACGAGCAGTAAGAATGTCCGCAAACCTTCTGAAGAGCGCTCTTCACAACGTGGGCGTCGTCATCGTGGGGCTCGGTGTCGGGTACCTGGGCACGATGGTGGATTCGTTTATCGGCGTGTCCGCGCTCGCCTCCGCGCTTGCGAAGGCAGCGGGACTGCTCCTGCTGGGGCTCGGGTTCCTGGTGCGCCTCTGGGCGACATTTCATTTCTATGCTCATAGCATGCGCGTAATTTCGCTTGAACCACAATCGACGCTGATCACCTCAGGCCCGTATCGCTTTTCACGGAATCCACTGTATCTCGGCGGCAACGTCTTCATCTTCTTCGGAGCGGCGCTACTGCTCGGATCGCCAACGGCGCTGGCTGTCACCGCGCTGCACCTCCCGCTGATGGATAGGTTCATCCGCCGAGAGGAAGAGCAGTTGGAACGAACATTCGGAGATGAGTGGCGCAGCTACAAGAGGCGAGTTCGTCGATGGATCTGAAGAGAGACTGAGGTAGCCTGGTGCGCTCCGTGGCCGCATTGGGCGTGTTGAATCGAGCCTGATCTCGAGGCGTTCAGCACCCAAAGCTCGTCGCAGTCGGCTAGTTCTCGTGGCGGCAGAAGGCGCTCACGATTTTTTCTTCCCTGAGTGATCGAGGGTCAATCCTAGCTGCCGACCGTGCTCATCCTCACGTCGCCTGGCTCCGCCAAGCGTCCACGTACTTTCCTACTTGCTTAGCCACCCGCTTTGGCTTGTCCGCATAAAGCTTCTTACCCAGTCGATAAGATTTCCGCTGCAGCTTCGCGCGTAGACGCTTGAGTTCTTTTATTAACGCGTCGCTCGCAGCGGTGTCCGACGACGATTGCGCCTCAGTCGCGTGCAGAGCGATTTTCTCGTGAAGCAGGGCGAGATCGTGATCCTCGCCTAAGCGATCCGAAAGCTGATGAGCTTGTTTGATCGTAGCGCCGATGAGTTTGGGCTTGAGCGGCTGGACGAACTCAAGCTGCTGGAAATGATATTTCACTTGCTTGCGCCACTCATGCAGATGTTCGTTGCTGGGTTCCCGATTGGCGAGTGCCAAGGCCTTGTGAGCTTTCTTGTACGCTTGCTTGAGCGCAGCATCGGTGTGCGCGTGATCGAGGCGGGATTCTGGAAGGCTTTGCAGGTATCGCTTCACCTCTCCCAGGCGAGTGCCAATTGCCTTGAGGTCCTTGTCTGAGAGTTTCTCGCGGCTCAAGCGGCGCTCCTGCTGCAAAACCTGGCGCAGTTCCCGAGGACAGTCTTGCGCTGACTTGCCCGCTTGTTGCAGAACATCCTCCAATGCATCGTGCAGCACCTTGGCGTCGCGTATGGGTGTCAATGGGCGGGCGGCATCGCGGACCGACCGGTTCAATCGTCGATACGCCGGCTCACCCAAGGCCTCACGCAACAAGCGCAATCCAGCGCGCGTCCGTTTCATCTCCTTCCGCGCTTCATGCACAGGTTCGTCCGCGAGCGAGTGTCGCTGCAGCGTGCGAATGGCTCTGTCGATATGATCGAAGAGGACACGGCGCGCCCCGCGCATGGCAGGTTCACCCTGTTTCAAGGCAGTGGGCATGATGGCTCCGCTATTGTCGGTAAGCGCGCATGCCGGTTCTGAGCAGGCGTTCCGCGGCTTGCGATCCGCGTCTGCCGATTGGTTTGAACTCTCGGCCGTGTATGCGATTGTAGTTGATGAAAAATTGCTCCAGCTCGTCCAGGACGACCTTCGGTACTTCATTAACATGCTTGATGACCGGCTTGTTCACCGGCGTTTCCGCCACAGCGATCAAGCGATCATTGCGTAGCGTTCGACGCTTTTCGGTTTGTTCGGCTTCGATCACGCCAACCAAGCGCACTTTCATCAAGCAGCCGACGAAACTGGGCGTGTCCACCAGCACCAGCGCATCGAGCGGATCGCCGTCCGCGCCGACCGTGCCCGGGATCGAGCCGAAGTCGTGGGGAAAGCACATACCGATCGGCAACACACGGCTTACCGTGAAGCAGCGCAACTCGTCGTCATATTTGTACTTGTTACGGCTACCCTGCGGCGTATCGATGATGACGTGCACCAGACCATCGGCGGCGCACGTTGGAATGTGGGTGTCATCGCTCGCCTTCATGATCGGTACTCGCAACCTTACGGCGAAGTAACCGGATTGGGGGTCGCGGAGTTCCACGACACCGCAAGCCGATTCGCGTTCTTCTTTCGTGAAGCGGCCGTCGGGCCTGTCCCATCAAACCGCACGAGACGCGATTGCCACGACCCTTGCTCATCGGGGCCTGGCGCTCCTTGGACGCTCAACAGACGACGTCGCGTTGGCGACTTCGCTCAGCCTTCGGTGCGCGATGGCGTTCGCAGGTACCGGACCACAAGGCGCGTCACCTCGTCCACAAACTCTTTCGCTTTGTCGTCAGCGAGGACATCCGGGCGGCGCAGGACCGCCGAATGCGTCAGCGCCTCAATCGTCGTCGTCAAGATGAAAGCAGCGAGATCGAGGTCGGCAGCCTCGATCTCACGACGATGGCCCTCGAGATAGGCGCGAACAAGCGTGCGAGCGTTTCGCTCGACAGCATCGATATTCTCAAGCCGCCCGACGCGGGGAACTTGCTCGGCCAGGACGCGATGAAGCTTCGGGTCGA
This sequence comes from Steroidobacter sp., assembly GCA_036257205.1. GTDB lineage: Bacteria > Pseudomonadota > Gammaproteobacteria > Steroidobacterales > Steroidobacteraceae > Steroidobacter. The sequence continues at coordinate 4,909 of DATAFY010000134.1, forward strand.
CGCGGTGAGCATCGATCGCGGCCGTGATAAGAGCACGCGCCCCGATGTCCAAGGGACGCTCGGAAACGTTGCGTAAGGCGTCCAGGACCACTTGCGACAATTCCTGAGTGTGACGCTCAATGACGGCCGCGACCAAAGCCTCCTTGCTCGGGAAGTACTGGTAGAGCGAGCCGATGCTGACGCCGGCCGCAGCCGCGATCCTGTTGGTGCTTGCCCCTTCGTAGCCATCCTTAAGCAAAACGCGAGCTGTCGCTTCGAGAAGCGCATCGACGGTCAGGCGTGATCGCTCCTGCGAGGCCCTTTTTCTAGGGCTTGTCTGCGGTCGGCGGGCCAAGCGGGGGGGGTTCCGGGAATGCGAGTATGAATTGCGAGCGATAGCTCGCATTATTCATCCACTGAACGCAAACGAAAAGAGGGCTCTCATGACCGGTCATCCTTATGCGCAGCTCGTTTCCTACAAACGATGGGCGGACCGCGGCCTCTACGAGGTAATCGGCCAGAACCTCGATAGACTAGGCGCCCAGGATGCGGCGATCCTGCTGCGCATCCTCGACCATATCAACGTCGTCGACAGGATCTTTCGGCATCACTTGCAGGGACTGCCGCACACGTTTCAAGCGCCGCGGTCTGAGCAAGTCCCGGAGTTTCAGGCGCTCGCCGACAGCGTGAGAGAGAACGACGACTGGTACGCGTCTCACGTGGGCAGCTTGGCCGAGAGCGAACTGGAACAGTCTGTCGACTTCGTCTTCACCAGCGGAAAGCCCGCACGCATGCGGCGAGGCGAGATCATCTTGCATGTCTGTCTGCATGGCGCCTATCACCGGGGCAATGCGGGCATCCTTCTCCAGAAGAACGGCGTCGCCCCCAATGACGACCGGATGACGGACTTCCTCGAAATCGGCGCCGCGTGAAGGCGCATCAAATAGTGAGAAACCGAATGCTGTACGTAACCGTTCTGGCAATCCACCAGTGCGCTACGCTCGCTGCGCTGGCGGCGTTCATCACAGCCGAACTCCTTCTGATGCTTGCCCGGCGAGGCCAAAGTTCGCCCGCCAGGATTGCGGTCAGCGCTGGCAGCTTCGGAAATATCATGGTCACCATTGGCGTGCTCGCGGGCGTCATCCTCCTGTTTGTCGGCGGATGGCCCCTGACGCCATGGCTGCTGACGTCCTTCGCTCTGATCGCCATTTTGATGGTGGTCCGGCGCAAGTTCGTTGGTCCCTGGGAAGCCCGGATCCAGTCAGCACTGAAGAGCAATGCTTCAACCACTAAAATCAAAGCATGTGCGGGGGAAAGGGCCGCACTCGTCGGGCGCGCGATCGTGATCGCGCTGTTCGGTCTTGTTGCAGGATTGATGGCGACAAAGCCCGACTTTGCGAAGGGCTTCGTACATCCCGCGCATCACACTGTCGGTCGCCTATTTCTATGCTGTCGGACTATTTGATTGACAGCTCAATAGATCGACACTGGAACGTCACGTTGCTCACGAGAGCGCCGCCTTCGCTTATCGACTGGCTAATGCATCACCTCGCGCACGTGCTCCGACTCAATGTGTCGTATCAACACCTTGATGCGAAGAGGAAGCAGTTTTGGTGGCAGTGCGCCAAGTGCGGCCGAATCCGCCATGAGGGCGATGCTGGACCGGCCGCATCATGCGCATCCTTGAGCCGCCACCGCTTGAGAGATTCGGCTGAGCCCTATAGTCGGCGGAAAGACAAGCGCTGAGTCGACGCTTAACGTTGCCGCGATCGATCCCCAGCCGGAACTCCGCTCCCAACAAGCCCCGGTTGGTTCAGTAATTTTGTGAGTCCATAAAAGGGCGCTTAGCCGGCCACTCACGATTCACGATAGTCATCCAGGACAACGATGCTTTTGGACGCGACCGTCATGCAACCACCGTCGAGCTGGGCTCGCGAGCGCTCTCTAGCTCGCTACAACGACATCCATGGCTGGCCGAAGGTGTGAGTGCACCACGTGACTGGCGCGACTCGCTCTGTGACGGGTACTAGGGCCTGTTAACACTCATTGTCATGAGCTGCGACGAACTATTGCGCTC
>DATAFY010000198.1:0-1692 GCA_036257205.1 Steroidobacter sp.
ATGCGGTTCAATCGACGCGCTGCTTCGCGCTCAGCATCTCTTGTGCTCGCCATCGCGCGCTCCTCCGGTGTGATCGGGGATGAAACGCCCGGGAGGCGTCCGCAAGTTCCACGATGCGCGATCTTCGTATCGGACAGACGCTCGAGGCAAGAACTCGCCGGCGGATCTGCAGGCCATCACGCCGAACTCGCGCGCCGGACCTCACGCGCTCCCGTGGCCGAATATTTCTGAGCGACTGGCGTGCCTGTCCGCAGCCCACTTGCCGCCCGTCGCAAAGCGACCAGCGGGTTGGCAAACACCGCCGCTCGCGCGCACACTCGCGTGACAATCAGAACGCGTCGCCGAGTTCGCATGAGTACTCCGCTCGAACCCACGCGCAGCACCGAACGTATCGCGATGCTCGATACGACGCGCGGGATCGCCGTGCTGGGTATTCTCCTCATGAACATCACAGGTTTCGGGCTGCCGAACGCGTACGACGATCCCACGAACTGGGGCGGCGCCGACGGCGCCAACCTCGCTGTGTGGCGAACGATGGCGCTCCTCTTTGAGGGCACGATGCGCGGACTGTTTACTGTGCTCTTCGGCGCCGGCGCCCTGCTCTTCCTCGAGCGGCATGCCGCGCGCAGCCCGGGCTTGCGTCCGGCTGACCTGTACTTCCGGCGCACGATGTGGCTGATCGTGTTCGGCCTGTTCAACGGATACGTGCTGTTATGGGACGGCGATATTCTTTTCTATTATGGCGTGACCGGATTCCTGCTGTTCGTGTTCCGCAACCTGACGCCGCGGCGACTCATCGCGTGCGCGGTTGCGGCGCTGGCGTTGCAAACGTTGGTGACGACTTTTGAGTGGGCGGGCTATCGCGAGATGCAAGCCGAAGCGCAAGCCGCACACGATGTGCAGGCCACGGGCGAATCGCTGAGCGGCGCACAGAGAGAGGCGATCGAGGCCCTCCAGTCGCTCGAGGAGGACTTCAAACCAACGCGCGAGACGCTCGAGGGAATGATCGCGGCCGTGCAGTCGGGTTATGCGGGCGCTTTCAGGATCATCAGCGAGCGCACGTGGTACACGCACACGGACTTCTTCTTCCGGCACGGACTCCTTGACTGTCTGGGCATGATGTTGCTGGGCATGGCCCTTTTCAGACTTGGGGTCCTCACCGGCGCAGTCTCCTCGCGCGTCTACCTGAGGATGATGATCGTCGGATATGCATTGGGACTCGCGGTGAATGTTTTCGAGATGACGCGGCTCGAGCGCGCCGGCTTTACCGTGCAGGCCCTGATTGAGTCGTATCTCACTTACGATCTTGGCCGCGTGCCAATGACGCTCGGTCACATCGGGTTGATCGGTCTTCTGTGCCGCGCGCCGGCGCTTGCCGCCGCGATGCGAACGCTGGCAGCCGTCGGGCAAATGGCGCTTACCAACTATCTGTCGCAGAGCCTCATCTGCCTGTTTGTATTCACCGGCGCGGGCCTCGCCTTGTTTGGCGAACTCGAGCGCCATGAGCTGTACTACGTCGTCGCAGCGATCTGGATCGTGCAGCTTGTCTGGAGTCCGCTGTGGCTGGCCCACTTACGTTTCGGCCCTGCGGAGTGGTTGTGGCGATCGCTCACCTACTGGCGCAGGCAGCCGATGCGACGTACACCCGCGGGGGCGACGGCGCCCGTCAGCGGTTAGCGGTTAGCGGTTAGT
>DATAFY010000348.1:0-2690 GCA_036257205.1 Steroidobacter sp.
GGGCGCTGGAACACACGGGGCTGAGCACATTGGTCGTGGCGGGCGGGGTGGGCGCCAATCGGCGCTTGCGCGCCGCGCTGGAGGAACTCGGCGAGCGCCTCGGCGTGCGCGTTCTCTACCCGCGGCCGGAGTTTTGCACGGACAACGCGGCGATGATCGCGTACGCTGGCTATCGCAGGCTTACAGCTGGCCAACACGATGGTCTTGCAATCCGGGCGCACGCCCGCTGGCCGCTCGATACACTCCGCGCGCCCGCTCTTACCGACACGGGCGATCCTTGAGGCGATACAGCCGCCCGGTTCGCCGTTCACGACTCAGCAGTCACATCTCACGCATGGACAAGATTTTCTTAGGCGCCCTCACCGTCGAATGCATCGTGGGGATCTGGGAATGGGAGCGGCGCGTCAAACAGACGGTGATCATCGATCTGGAACTGGCCGTCGACATCAGGCGAGCCGCGGCGAGCGACCGGATTGAGGATACGATCGATTACAAGAAAGTAGCCAAACGCCTTCTGGCCTTCGTGGGCGATTCGCAATTTCACCTCGTCGAAACGCTCGCGGAGCGGATCGCGCAGCTGGTCGTCATGGAATTTGGAGTGAAGTGGGTGAGAGTGCGGCTCAACAAGCAAGGCGCGATTAGCGGCGCACGCGACGTCGGCATCGAAATCGAGCGTCGCACCGAAGACTACGCAAGTGAGACCGGGACGCATGCCTGATGTGTATGTCGCCGCCGGTGGGAACGTTGAGCCTTTGCGGTATCTGCAGCGGGCTCTTGAGCTGCTCGAGCTAGAATTCGGCCCATTGACGGTTTCTCCGGCGTATCGCAACCCCGCCGTCGGATTCTCGGGAGAGGACTTCATCAATCTGGTCGTGCGCTTCGGCGCGACGGCGGACGTCGCTTCGGTTCGGGAGAAACTGCAATGGATCGAGGCGCGATGTGAGCGTCTGCGGGCCGCGCCGAAGTGGGGGCCTCGCACCATGGACCTGGACATCCTTTTGTACGGCGAGATGGTGTGCGATCAGCCAGGCCTCGTGCTTCCGCGGCCCGATCTCGCGCGGCGCGCATACATGCTGAAGCCGATGGCCGATATTGCGCCCGACCTCGTACACCCGAGGCTCGGGCGGACCATGCGCGAGCTGTGGGATGGGTTTGCGCCCCGCGACCGCATGGAAACCGTCACCATCCCACGCTGCGGCCGCCGTCAACCGCCAAGATCTGGCCAGTGATGTATTCGGCGTCCTTCGCGAGGAACAGCGCGGCGCGCACGATGTCCTCCGGCGAGCCCGTCCGCTTGAGCAGCGTCTTGGCGATGATCTCCTCCTGCAGCTGCGGCGCAATGCCGACGTCGGGCCACATGATCGGGCCAGGGGAGATCCCATTCACACGCACTTCGGGGGCGAGTTCTCGAGCGAGCGCGCGCGTCAGCATGACCAATCCGGCCTTGGCGGTGGAGTACACCGAATGCTGCGGCAGCGCACGTTGGGCGTGAATGTCGATCATATTCACGATCAGCCCTTGCGAGCGCCGCAGATGCTCGGCTGCCGCCTGGCATAAGAATAGGGGCGCACGCAGGTTGCTGCCGACGAGGTCTTCCCATTGCTCGATGGTGATTCCGCCGAGCGGGGTGGGGTAGAACGTCGAGGCGTTGTTGATGAGAACGTCCAGCCGACCGAATGCAGCCGCTGCATCCGCCGCGAGCTTAGGCAGCAGGTCCGCCTTGAGCAGATCGGCGGCGATCACGACGGCCGAATTCGGGCGAATTGCGTTTAACGCATCGCGCAGCGCTTCGGCTTCACTGACCGACCGATAACAGTGAATGACGACATTGGCCCCGTCCGCATGGAAGCCGCGCACCAAAGCGGCGCCGATGCGCCGCGCTGCACCCGTGACGAGCACAGCGCGGCCGTTGAGATCGATGGCACAATGCATCCTTACATGTTCGCCGAACCAAGCCATCTTGACTATCTGCAGGCTCGCGCCGCTGGGTTGCCATGACCGTCGCTGCGCCGCTGCCGCCGCTCACGCCCGATGAAGCAGCGCACAGTGCGCGGCTCGTCCAGCGCATTCGGGACGAGATCGAAGCCTGCGGCGGTTGGATAAACTTTGAACGTTACATGCAGATGGCGCTTTATGAGCCAGGGCTCGGCTATTACAGCGCCGGCGCCGCCAAGCTCGGCGCAGCCGGCGATTTCGTGACCGCGCCCGAGCTGTCGCCGCTCTTCGGCCGTTGTCTCGCTAATCAGTGCGGCGAAGTCTTGGAACGCCTGGACGGCGGCTCCATCCTGGAACTGGGCGCCGGTTCAGGCGCTATGGCGCTGGAGATCCTGCTCGAGTTGTCTGCGCAAGGGCGTACGCCCGAGCGTTACCTCATCCTGGAAGTGAGCGCGGACTTGCGAGAGCGCCAGCGCGCCGCGCTGGCGCAGCGCGCACCTCAGCTCACTTCGCGGGTCGCGTGGCTCGAGGCGTGGCCAGAGAACTTTCAGGGCGTCGTCGTCGCGAACGAGGTGCTCGATGCACTGCCGGTGCACCGCTTCAGAATCCGCGGGAACCACGTCAATACGGTGGGCGTGACCTGGCGACTGGGCCGGCTCGACTGGTCGGAGAGACGCGCCGATGCGAACTTGGAAGCTGCCGTGCGCGAGATTGAAGCTTGCCTCGGCGAGCCGCTCCCGGACGGGTACGCGTCC
>DATAFY010000202.1:0-9821 GCA_036257205.1 Steroidobacter sp.
TCTTGGGCCACGTGAGGCTTGGCCGCAACTCGAGAACCAACCAGTCGCGCAGCACTTGCCGCCGATAGGCCGCTCTGAAGCCATACTCTCCGATCGGCACGTCGGCGTCGAACGAACCCTCGGTGAACACTTGGGCTCCTACAGCGCTACTGGACGACAGCGCCCGGTATCCCGTGAGGTTCGTGTACCCGCGCACGCCTTCGGACTTCTCCGAAATGGTTGCCGAAGCCGTCCAACGCACCAGTGAATCGATATCGAACGCTCGCTCGATATCTACGCGGCTAGTCACCCCTAAGCCTTCGCTGTTCTGCCAGAAGGCTGTTTCCCTGAGCGTGAGCAGGGTTTGATGAGCAATCTCGTGCTCGAAGCGATAGCCTGCTTTGACGAACGGATCAAGCGGCATGCGAATGCGGATGCCTGCATCCGCCTCGAAGCGTCCCGCCTTTCTGCGGCCGCGATATTGAAGCCCGACGAGCGTCTCATCTTGCTCGATTTCGCCTCCCGTCCCTTGCCGCGGAATGGCCCCGGACGCCTGTTCACGCTCGGTGACGAACTCATCGCGACTAAAGGTGCCGATGAACGCGTTGTAGCGTTCGTCCAATTGCGGCAGCGGCATTTTCACGCGGAAGCGGAATTTCTGCGTGAAGCCATTGAACTCATCCCACAATACGATAGGCGTGATGCTGCCGCGCGTACGGTCAGCGTAGACGTGTTCCGGCGTCTGCGAGCCGAACCAGCCGTCGACGTACATTGCCGAACGCCACAAGAGGCTGTGCAGACCCTCGTGCGTCCGATCGAGCAGGTTCTGAGGCGGCCCCTCGAGGTCATCCACGGGCGAGGCAAGCGCGTCAGCAGGCGCAATCTCGAGCGACTCCTGCGCGAGCGCGGTCTCGAACGCCGCGGCTCCAATACACACGATCCCGACAGCCCAGTGCAAGGCTAAGCCCCCAGTGCCGTGTCGTGCCGAGCGTAGTGCGGTCATCTACCTACAAAGGTGAACCATGCGGTTTGGGTTCCAGTGCGGGATCATATACACACGCCTATTGCGCGGCTGGCATTGTTTTGACGACGCGAGCCAGCAAGCGGTCGGCCCCTAGTGTGGCCGCATATGCCTCGAAATCGGAGGTGGGACCGCGCCATTGCAGTTCCTGTACCGCGCTGAACAGCGAAGCGTCGGTTCGGAGCGTCGCCAGATCCTTGAACAGCAGCGCTTGCGCTCGGCGCTTGCCCAGAATCTCCGATGGAAAATCCTCAATCGCGCCGTAGCGAGCGATCAGGCGCGCGGCCGTCGCCCGGCCGATTCCGGCGAGCCCCGGGTAGCCGTCCGCGGCGTCCCCGACGAGCGCGAGGAAATCTGGAATGGAGCGAGGCTCCACGCCGAATTTCTCGCGCACGACCTCTGCATCCAGGATCTTTCGGCTTCTGCGATCGACTTGCACGACTCGGCTCGTGCGCACGCATTGAGCGAGATCCTTGTCCGGCGTCCAGATGCAGACTTTATCGACCTGCGCATCGATCGAGGCGATCCGTGCGGCGGAGGCGAGCGCATCGTCAGCTTCGAGTTCGACCATCGGCCACACTGCGATTCCCATGGCCGCGAGCGCCGCCTCGAGCGGGTGAAACTGTGCGAGGAGCGCTGGCTCGACGCCGACGCTGGTCTTGTAACCCGGCCACAGCTCATTGCGAAAGGATTCGATGACGTGATCCGTGGCGACGCCGAGATGCGTGGCGCCCTCAGCGATCATTTGCAGGAGGGTGTTAAGGACGCCGATCACGGCGCTGTAGGGGCGATTCTCGCGCTTGTTGAAGCGGCGCAAGCCGTAGAACTGACGGAACAGCTCGTACGTGCCATCGATGAGATGAACGATCATGGACGCAGTATGCATCCTCGCGAAGCGATCGATACTGCCGTAAACCCGTGCCATCCTTTCGCGTTTCGCCTCAGCATTCCTGCTGAGCGCCAGCACGCTCGCGCCTCCCCTTGCTCGCGCCGCGAGCGGGCGCCGAGGCATTCTGTACGGTCCGCTCGCGCGAGTGCCGGACGGGGATACATTTGGGGCACACTGGGTGATGCGTTTCGGCTCGCCGCAGCGAGCCGAGCATGATCAGCCATATGGACTCGGGCGAGCACGAAACTGATGTTCCCTCAGCCAAGGAGCTCGGGCGTGTCCCGACTGATGTCTATGGCTAGGGCCGGACCGTCGCTTTCGTCTGACAGACAGGTGTTGGGGCTGCCTGGCTCCACGATGAGTACTCGAGGAGCGCAGAACGCCTTGAGGTTCTGATTTCTCCCATTCGCTAGCGACATGCCCGTCCGCGCTAGGATGGCAATGGCTCTTTGTGATCTGGCTCACGCAGCCGGAAAGCGCACCCCGGGTACTTTAGCCGCGGATTTTCCGCTGGGAGGTGAAGCACATGTGCATCCGTCTTTTTTCGCTGGCCATTCGTGCGAGCGCGCCCGTGATCGCGCTGCTCGCAAGCGGCTGTGCGAGCATGAACCAAGATGAATGCCGAGCGGCGGACTGGCGTACGATTGGCTTCGAAGACGGCGTGGCCGGCCGCTCTGGGGACCGGATCGCCCAATATCGCAAGGCATGCGCCAAACACGGCGTCGCGCCCGACCTGACGCTCTATCAGGGCGGACGCGAAGAGGGACTGCGTGAATACTGCCGCCCGGCGAACGGCTTTCGACTCGGCGCGCAGGGCGGCGGCTATGGCGGCATCTGTCCGGCGGACCTGGACGACGCCTTCGTGAGCGCCTATGAATCCGGCCGGCAGCTCTACACTCTGCAAACGCGCGTCTCAAACGCCGTCTATCAACTCGATGCGAAACGCCATGAACTGCACGGCGCGGAAGAAGACATCGTGAAAAGATCCGCGCTCGCGATCAGCAGCGACGCGACGGCCGAAGAGCGTGCGCAAGCGGTCGTTGAGGTCAAGCGGCTGTCCGAACACGTAGGGCGGCTGAAGACAGAAATAAGGCAGCTCGAAGAAGATCGCGTACGTTATGAGCACGATTTGGAAAACTATCAAGGGAACAGCGACTACACCTACTGATCGCGATCACAAAATGCTCCGCAGGACTCGCGCATACGCCTGCACGGGAAAGGTTCCCATCCATTGACCTTCACAAGTGCGGCGCAGAAAGGGCTCGTTCGGCAGCCGCCCGAGACCGCAGAGATTTCGCCGATGCGTATGCCGGCGCCAAACAAGGAGCATGTGCACTGGCCGAAGCGGATCGTCAGCGTCGTCCATGTTGAGGGAATCGATGCCGACCAGCGCACCGCACGCTTCTCGATGTCGAAATCGAACTGGATGCGCCTTTGGGTTGATGAGATGGACTCCTCCCCGCCTGCGACGGCATCTATGTGCCAAGCTGGCGGTGTCTTAGCCAAACAGCTCAAAGCGAGCGAGAGGAGCCCACCGTGGAGATTACGATCGTCGGTGTCGATCTAGCAAAAAACTGCTTCCAGCTGGCCGGGGCCGATGCCAGCTTCCGTATTGTGTGCCGGGAGCGGCTCACGCGCACCCGCTTCGTACGCTGGATGAGCAACCGCCCGCCCTGCAGGGTGGTGATGGAGGCGTGCGGCAGCTCGAGCTATTGGGCACGCACGCTTGAAAGGTACGGCCATGAAGTGCGGTTGCTGCCGGCACAGCACGTGCGGGCCTATGTGAGACGCAACAAAACGGATGCGGCTGACGCTGCGGCACTGATCGAAGCGTCGCGCTGCGAAGAGATCAAACCGGTTGCGGTCAAATCGGTGGAGCAGCAGGTGCTGCAGCAACTACATCGATTACGCTTCCAGTGGCAGACAGCGCGCAAAGCGCGCCTCAACAGTCTGCGCGGGATGCTGCGAGAGTTCGGCATCGATATTCCGGCGAGCGTGAAGCGCAGCATTGCCGCGATTCGAGAGGCGCTGGAAGCGCCAGAGAACGGCCTGCCTCATGCACTGCGGCCGTTCATCGAGCAGACGCTGGGGGAGATTAGTGATCTGGCGGACAAGATCCAAGGCGTCGAGCATGCTCTGCGCGAGCACACACGCGAAGACAGCACCGTGCAGCGGCTGCAGCAACTGCCCGGCGTCGGATTGATCGTCGCCACCGCGATGCGCGCGGCGATCGCCGATATCCATCGCTTCCCCTCCGGCCGGCATCTGGCGTGCTGGCTGGGCATCACGGCCAAAGAGCACTCCTCCGGTGAGCGACGACGCTTGGGACGCATCAGCAAACAGGGCGACGTATACCTGCGTACCCAGCTGATCCACGGCGCCCGCTCGGCGTTGCTGGCTGCCAAGCGCGCCGCAAGCAAGGGAGCGCAGTTGGACCGAGTACGTCGCTGGGCGGTCGAGACTGAGCAGCGTATCGGCCATAACAAAGCCGTCGTCGCTCTGGCGAACAAGCTCTCCCGCATCATCTGGGCGACGTGGAAGTACGAACGAGACTTTAACGCCCAGTGGCGGCGTCCGACCGCCGAGAACGCGGCCGCATGATTCGAGCGCAGTGATATCCCTTCAGCCAAGCTGCATTGAACTGATCGTTTTCATGGTTAGCGGAACGGCCGCTGACGCGGTCAAGCCGAAAATCCCCCTGGCCCTCGAGGTCACCCGGGTCGATTGGCTCCGCGTCAGCGTCTTTCATGATGTCCGGGGTGCCTCCTCAATCCGCACCCCACTACAGGACGAATACACGGCTGCAGCCGTCATCCGCTCGCCCATCGACGAAGATCAATGCCGAACAAGTCGGAGAGAAAGCCATCACGATGGTTGACAGCGGAGTCCATACAGGGGGATTTTCAAGTGGCCTCAGATGGGGGAAGTTGGATGCCCGCCGGAGGTATTACTCGGCTGCTATTTATTGCAACGCGGCGCTACTGATGCGCTGAAGCGGTATGCGGGCGTCGAGGAGAAGAATTCGCGCTTCGCATACAGGTCTTCGCCTTTACGTACCTACAATAGGCCGGGGCTTGAAGCCGCGAAGCTCTACGAACGCCAGTTAAGGCGATAGACATCTCAATGAAGGCACCTCGACCGTAAGCGACGGCGCCAAGAATCGATACTCTTCTATCGGGCCGTTCTGCATCGGGCGTGGACAACCCGTCGGGTACGTCTTTATGGATTTTAGGGTGGACGGAACCTGCCGATCAGCAACTGCGTTGCGACGACAATAAAGATACTCCTGTCTGGCGCCCGGGACCCTGCTCAGTCCGATTGTCAGGTTCAGAGTGCGTTTGGTATTCGACGCATCCACTTTGGTGGGCGGGTGCGTTCCAACAGGCGAGCATCGGTTCACTTGGCTGCAAGGCAGCGCTCGATTCCGCAGAGATCGTGACCATCGGCACCGCGGGATACGTCGATATGAATTCATCCAGAATCACGCTCAGGGGTCATGGAGTGCCCTAGGATTTCGGTACTCAAGCTGTAAGAGCACTCAGACTCGCTCACGAAGTTAATTGTGCCTTCCGATGCTTTCTCAGACCAAGATGCTGCGCACCTCTCCCCACAATACCGGTGATCGCAAATGGATGAACTGGTCCGCGTAACCGTCGTTCGCTCTCCCGAGAATCCTCAGTCCGGCGGCGTGCCGCTCGACTACGTCGCTCAACAGTCTTTCGACGTCGGCAGGACGCTCGTCGGAAGCATCACGAATGCACTGCCGGCCATCGAGGCCGGTTCGGGCATGCGCCCCAGTGCGGGTGCACCCGCGCTGTCGGCTGCGGTCGTGAAGGACGCCGCGCGCAAGATCGCCGAGACGTTCGACGGCGTCTTTCCGGATTCGACCGCGCTCGCAACCGATCCGGTTAATACGGTGCTTCTGCAGCTCCTCGCCGCGGCGCGCGCCGTGCTCGCGGCCAGCGTTAGCCCGACGAACCCGGCGGCGGCGCTCGCATCCGATTCTTCCGTGCAGAGCCTGAAGGCGGTCGGCGTCTCGACGCTCTACCAACGCTATATCAAGCTCGTCGACACGTTTCTTGTGCAGTTCATACGGCCGCGACCGACGGGTCCTTCGTTGAGCGCGGTCGCGGATCTGGTGCGCGCGATGCGTATTGGGCTCAGCCTCGTCGGCGGCATCGTGGGATTCGCGCCGTTCCAGACGCTTGCCGAGCTGCGCACAGCGCTCGAGGCGCCGCTGGTCCTGCCGAAAGCGCTGCAGCTCTCGCAGAGCCGCGTGCAGCCCGTCGGCATCGCCGACCTGCTGGTCGTGAAGCAGCAGCTCCTGCGCTACGAAGCAGCGGACATCGCGCGCATCGAGAACGTGCTCATGGGTGAACAGCGCGAGCATACGCAGAAGCATTCCCTCACGAGCGAGAGCGAGACTGTCACGGAAACCGAGCAGGTAACGGAGACGCAGAAGACCATCGACACGGACGATCGCACGGAGCTCAAGAGCGAGGTGCAGAGCTCACTCACCGAGGCGCTCGAGGCGACGGGCAACGTGAAGGTAGGTTACGGGGCCGACAACGCTGCGGGCTGGCACTTCTCCGCCAACGCGGGCGTCAAGTACAACCGCTCCGCCACGGAGTCGGCCAAGTTCTCCGCCGAAGTCCTGAAGCAGGTCACGATCAAGGCGGCTGGCAAGGTGACACAGCGGGTTAAGGAGACACGGCGCTCGAAGACGACGCAGGTCCTCGAGGATCTCGAGAGCTTCAAGCTCGCGAACGACAAGGGCACAACGCACATCAGCGGCGTCTATCAGTACCTCAACAAAGTCTACCTCGCCCAGGTGTTCAACTTCGGCAAGCGGCTGCTGTTTGACCTCATGGTGCCCGAGCCGGGCGCGTATCTCCTCGATCAGGCGCGCCAGGCCGCGGCGAACGGCGCGCTGCCCTCGCCTCCCGCGCCGCTGCGATGGGTCGAGTACCCGGCGACGTCGGGCATCGACAACCGGCTGACGGACGGCCCGGAGGACGAGAAGGCCATTCTGGCCGCCCTGCCCACTGCAAAGATTCACGCGCTGCAGCCCGAGCACCTGCGGGCCGACGAGATGGATGGTTACTCGCAGCGCGTCGGGGTGCCGTACACGAGCGTCGTGTCGCGCTACGCGGTCGCAGGCATAACACAGTCACCCGATCTGCGCGTGAGCACGGGGCGCACGTTTTCCCGCGAGCTTCAGAAGGATGCTGCTGCGATCGTGATCGAGGACCAGGTCGCGTTGCCCGATGGCTACCGTGCGATCTCCGCCAACGTCTCGAGCGGCTGGCGACACGCTCCCAACCAGACGGAGAGTGCACTCGTCACCGTGAGGATCGCGGACGCAGCGCCTTTCCTGTCCGGCGATGTGGCGACGGCGCTCTCCAGCGCCGACATGGCGACGCACATCACCTCCGAAGGGGACGTCCAGAGCGACAACTTCTCCGCGCCCGTGAAGTACATCGGGCTGCTCACCGCGCCGACGGAGATCAAGACGGGCTCGCTATCGATCGCCGTCAGCGCCGTGAACGTGGATCACGTCACCGTCGGCATCGAGGTGTACTGTCAGCGCCAAGACGGATGGCTGCGCAAGTGGCAGCTCGAAACCTACGCGCGCATAGCGCAGCGCCACGCCGAGCTCGAAAGCGCTTATCGCGACGCCCTGGCCCGCACCGAACTGGCGCTCGCGCGGCTGGGTCCGCTCGGGCGCAACCCTGCGACGAATCGCGTCATCGAGCGCACTGAACTCAAGCGCGCCAGCATCGGCCTTATCTCGGGAATGGATGGGCAGAGCCTACTGGGCCGTGATGCGATGCGGGCGTTCTCAGACGCGAAGGATAGCGGCGGCGCGCCCATTAGGGTCGCACCGTCCGTGGCGCAGCCGGACCTCGCAACGAGCCCCGACGTCGGCGCCTGGGTGCGCTTCTTCGAGCAAGCCTTCGAGTGGGAGAAGATCGCGTACACCTTCTATCCGTACTTCTGGGCGCGGATGGACCGCTGGACGGAGCGCCTGCAGCTGCAGAACGACGATCCGCAGTTCGAGGCGTTCCTAAAGGCCGGCCACGCACGCGTGGTCGTCCCCGTGCGTCTTGGATTTGAACGTGCGGTCCAGTACTTCCTCGTCTGGAACGAGCCATGGATGGGCGGCGACCTACCGGACATAGGCGATGAGCTCTACCTACCCATCAGCGAGGAAATCCGCGAGCAGACGAGCCGCATGGGCCGGGAGATTCCCGTGGAGAGTCCGTGGGAAATCACCGTTCCCACCCAGCTCCTCAAGCTGCGCAAGGACAACCAACTGCCCGCCTGGACTTGGGTCGGCCATGCTGGCGAGCTGCAAGCCCTGCAGCAGGGCAACTGGGTCTGGAAGGAAACCGGCGCGTAGAGCGCGCAAGTGGGCGACCTCAGCACGCACGCAGCGCTCACTCGCAGCGTCGCCCTCGAGCTGCAGCGACAGGGCGTGAACGTGCCGTTCATCTACGTCGAGCTGGGCACCTTTCTCACCGACGTCTCGCAGTTCAACGACCCTTACGCGTTCCTTGCGCGCAAGCGCGTGCTCGTCTCGGAGCACCCCGTCATCGCGGAGAGTTATCTGACGGAGCTGCTCGGCCGGCCGGGCACGGCCGGCGAGCTGGCCGGCTTCATGACGCTCGTGGCGCGCGCAATCACGCGCCTGATTTTCAGCGACCTCGCCCAATTTCTCGTGGCAATGGCCGCGAAGGCAGGCCGATACCTGCACGGGCACCCCTCCATGGCCGCATTACAGGCCCTGCGGCTCGGAGGGAAGCTTGCCACGACGCAGATTCGAGACCGCGAGGCCGCGGAACAGGGCGCACGTCCGACCGCCTCGGACTGGGACACCCTACGCGCAGCCCTCAGCGACGCGCGGCTCGGGCACGCGGAGGTGGAAGCGATCTTCCGCACTTCGTTCACGCAGTATTACCCGCACGAGCACATGGACATGCCGCCGTTTGACTTTCCACCCACGCTCGACAAGACGCTCTATAAGCCGTACGCGAGCGGCCTTTCGGGCTACCTTGAAGATTACGTCGGTTTTCTCGCCGAGGAGTTCGCGCAGCTCGAGGAGCGCTGTGCGGCACGCACGAGCTTCGACGGCGCGGAGGGCAAGGCGCTCCTTGTCGCGACGGGACACTTGCTGCATGCAGTCGAGGACTTTTTCTTTCACTCTAACCTCTGCGAGCTGCAGCACGCGCAGGGGACGATTAAGACGAAGCTTTCGAAGGACGATGAGCGCATAGTCCGCCGGCGGCTAAGCTTTCCCGAGTTCGAGCGCTTGATGCAACCTGACGACGCCCGCGTGCGCGGGGATTACGGCCCTTCCCGCGAGCGTTCCGCCGATTCCCGCCGCATGCTCTATACCGGCTGTTTCGGCCGCGACGACATCAGCCACTCGGTGATCGATGCGCTGCACGGCCTGCGAGATTTTCTCATCGAGCTCATAGGAGAAGCTGCAGCGGTAAAACTCGGCAGTCGACCCGGAACGCCCGTGCTCCTGAGGCTCATCGTCGATGAGAGTTTTCGTGCGGACAGCACTCGCGATCGCAATGCTGTCATGAGGCGGCACAACGAGGAAATCCTGCACAAGCCCGAGCGCGGGGCGGCCAACTTCGTCGGCAGCGTCTGGGACTTGACGCTTCAGGGCTGGGAGCGCGAGAAGATCATCACGTCCGCGGTGCGACAGGATCTGGAGCAGGCCTTCCAGCTCGATGTGCGGCTGCGCACGCGCCACTGGGCGCTCGCACGCCTCAAGGACAACATCGGGATCGGCGCCGCACTCATCGACCTGATCCTCGACGCGGAAGCCGAGTCTGCTCGCGTCTCCTTGACGCCAGCTTCCCCGGGGGCGAACGAGGCGATCCCGACGTTCAACGGCCGAACCAGTGAGACCATCGG
>DATAFY010000235.1:0-10870 GCA_036257205.1 Steroidobacter sp.
GCAGCCGGTCGCGCACGTCCTCCCGATGGTCGGCCGCGACCCGCTTGAGCCGGCAGATGGCGACGGGCTCGGCTTCGACGCGGCCGCGACGACAGGCAGGCTCGCAAGGCCGATCGCACACCCGACCGAGGACGCCGGGAAATACATTCGATTCACGGTTCACCAGGTAGGCGTCCGTGAATTGACCTAAAGCAATGAGCCTGATGTACTCAGGAACATCCGTATGCGCGGGACACGCCCACTGACAATCGACGACGCGATGGTAGTGGTCGGGATTACTGGTATCGGTCGGTTCCACCGCTAGGCAGCCCCCAGACAGGAAACATGCGCGCTTTCATTGAGCGCGCGGTGCGCAAGTCACCGCATCAAGCCTATACCCAAGCGGACTGCGCGAATAGAGGAGGTGAGACAGTTCGGACATTTCTGTAGGCCCCCCGGAACGACTCGAGCAGACCAATTTGGACCGGACGAGGCTTGCTGCGCTCTCGGGCGGCGGGCGATCGCCTCAGCACGCCTCAAACTCCGGTGTGATGACAGGTTCAAGGATCCGGCGACGGCTGTCCAGCGATAGAGCCTCCCAATGGACCTTCGCCGTTGCGCAAGAGCGCAATTGCGCGTCCGTGACGCACCGAACCACCTCAGTCCCAAGCGTAGGCGCGCTGGTCGTAAGCCGCGCGGTGTCGCCGGTCTTCAGGATTTCAGCGACGGCCGAAAGCACCGCCTCGTTCTGCGTGAGGGCGCCATGATTTTCCGCGACGTACCACGTCGGCGCGCCGCGCCAGTGGGCGCGCGACGCGGGCACGGTGCCGTCGCCGGCGCGGCGGATCTCATACTCAAAGCCGTCCCGCTCGCGCGTCAGCGAAACGATGGTTTCCTGATGCGTACCCACGATCACCCGGCACCGGTCGTCCGCAGCGGGCAAGCGCGCATGCAGACGCTGGGCACGCCCGAGCAGCCGCCTGTCGGGTCTGAGATCGTCCGCGGGCCAGTGCTCGAGGTTGAATAGGTCGATGCGGGCGTCTGCCTCGGTCGCGGGCAACATCTGATACAGGCCGGGCAGCGTACGAAAGACCCGGCGCGCGAGTTCCTGAGCGGAGCGCTGGACGTCGAGGGCGGCGATCTTGCGCACGGTCGGGTACGCAGCGCGCAAGGCTTGGACAAGTGCAAAGGAGCCTTCGTTGGGACTGCCCAGTTGTATGATCGTTCCAAGGCGTCGCCTGCGGTCATGGGCGAGCGCCGCGCGCGCAACTAGCCCGCCCATGCTGTGCGCGACGACGAGAACGCTCGATGCGCTGCACCCTTCCACCGTACGCATGAAACCGCGCGCGACCGTCTCGATGTCGAGGCGCCAATCGAACGGATAGAACATCGCCGAGAAGCCCGAGAGCTCCAGCCAGAGCTTCAATTTCAGATAGCCGGGCAGCATGACGCCCACAGGACGAATTGCTCGTGAACCTGGCATCGCGAGTCCCAGCAATCCGCCGGCGCTGATCGTGCTCGGGTGCAGCCAGATCAGATTCGCTGCGCCGCCGTGCACGCGACTTAGGCGCGAGCCCATAACGCCAGGCAGTATGAACACGAGCCGCCCGCGTGGATTGCGGCGCGTTGCTGCAAGCTTCGCCAGCTGACAGAGCTCCCGATACTCCTTCTCGCCGAAATACGCCATCAACAATTGGGCATGCGCGCCCGAGCGCAGCAACGCCGCGATCTGATCATCGTGCAGGTCTGCGAGGCTGCTGGGCGGCGAAGCGGTCAAGCGCTTATCGCTCGCCTGGGGCGTGCACGGCGACTTCGATCTGCACGGCGCCTGCGTTCTGGAAATTCAACACCATGGCGAACGTCGATCCGGCGGCTTGAGAGGACCTGAGGTCCATCAGCATGAAATGTGGTCCCCCGGGCTCGAACCGTATCGTCTCGCCGGCAGGAATCGAAACCTGCGCCAGCGGCCGCATGCGCATCACGCCTTCTTCGATGCTCGTCGTGTGTATGGTCGTGTGCGCTGCGATGGGTGCGTTTGCCGAAAGCAGCACGTCGTCTTGCCGCGCGGTAATCTGCATGTATGCCGCCGCCGCTGACGCGCCCGGCGGCGTGGGCGCAGACCATGCGCCCTCGATCACGACGGCCGGCGAGGGCGCTCGACAGCCGCTCAATGCAACGACGGTCGCCGCGACCGCGATTGCGCCCAACCATCGGCTTTCGAGCCCTCTACTCAGACGCGCAACGAACCTCATTCCTTTATCGTCTCCCGAATGACGTCGCATACGGCGTTGATCGCCTCTACGCGCGAACTGCTCTTGCGCCAGACCGTTCCGATCGTGCGGGAGGGAACCGGCTTCGCAAATTCCTTCACCGTGAGCCCGTGGCCGGAGCCGAAAGGGCCTCGCGCGGCAAGTTGAGGCAGCAGCGTCAGCCCCATCCCGGCGGCGACCATCTGCCTGAGCGTCTCCAAACTCGTGGCGCGGTAATCATCGCTGTCTTTGAGGTCTACACGGCTGCAGACCTCAAGCGCCTGATCTCGCAGGCAATGGCCGTCTTCGAGCAACAATAAGGTCTCGCCCCTCAAGTCGTCGACTTTCACCGCATTTCTTTTCGCGAGCGGATGTGTGTTCGGCACGGCGAGCGTAAACGGCTCCTCGTACAACCGGCGCGCCTCGAGCCCTTCGAGCGGCACTGGCAAGGCGAGTACGCCCACTTCGATGTCTCCAGCCCGCAGCTTCTCGAGCAAAGGCTGCGTCTGGTACTCATAGAGCATCAGCTTCAATCGGGGCAGGCGTTTGCGCACGCTCCGGGTGATCAGCGGCAACAGATACGGGCCGACGGTCGGAATGAGCGCGACTCTCAATTTGCCGGACAAGGGGTCGTGTTCATTGCGCGCAAGCGAGACGATCTCGTCGGAACCCTCGAGGATGCGACGCGCGATGGGCACGATCCTTGCGCCCGTCTCGGTCAGGGTGATGCGCCTGGGCTGACGTTCTATCAGCTGCACGCCGAGATAATTCTCCAGCTTCTTGATCTGGGCTGACAGTGTGGGCTGACTCACGAACGAGCGTTCGGCGGCCTTGCCGAAGTGGCGCGTATCGGCGAGTGCGACGAGATAGCGGAGATCGCGCAGGTTCATACAACTGACGTGACGCGGCGACGAGCGACGGTCGGCGCACCGCTGGTGAAAGACGCCTCGCGGCGCATGCTCCTGGACGGCGATTGACTCGGGGCGGGGCCGAATTCGGTCTGGAAGCGGAACCAGTCCGTCGTCGCACTGGCCCTCTGCCATAGCGTACGCCTATCGAACGCCGCGAGACAATCGATGTTGATGCGCATTGCACGCCGAAAGGCTCTGGTGGCGGGCTGTTGGCGCGAGGCGCCCGCACCCGCGCGGCTGCCGCTTCGCCGTTGTAGCCCGCAGCCTCTCGGCTTCCTATACTCCGATGCATGCCCTCTCGCCCCACGAGACTGTCTGCCGGCGTCGTGGTAGTTCGCGACACCATGGAAGGCTGGCGATTTCTGCTGCTGCGAGCGTTCAATCATTGGGATTTTCCCAAGGGCATGGTTGAGCCGGGCGAACAACCGCTCGCAGCGGCAATCCGCGAAGTAAAGGAAGAGACGCTAATCTGCGATCTGGACTTCGCGTGGGGCGAGGTTTACACGCAGACGGGCCCCTACAGCCGTGGGAAGATCGCTCGCTATTACCTCGCCAGGACCGACACGTCGGCGGTTACGTTGACGGTTATCGAAGAATTGGGCCGCGCGGAGCACAACGAGTTTCGCTGGGTTGACGAGGCTGCCGCGTTGAGGCTCGTGTCGCCGCGGGTCGAACCGATCGTGCAATGGGCGGCGGCTCGACTCATGGAGGCAACCCCGGGCAAGCGCAGCGCCGGAGCGAGCGCGGGAGGCTCCGAACTTGAAGGCGCAACCGACGGCCGTCCGCGCGAGTGATGAAGAACCCGCGCAGCGTCTCTCCGAGATCCTCCGTCCCCCGGTCAGTCCCTGAAGTTGGTGAATTGAAGCGGCAGATCGAGTTTGGCGCCGCGCAGGAGTGCGATCGCTTCCTGCAGCTCGTCCTTGCTTTTACCGCTAACTCGAACCTGTTTGTCTTGGATTCCCGCCTGCAGCTTGAGTTTTGAGTCTTTGATCAGGCGCTGAATTTTCTTGCCGAGCTCCGTGTCGATTCCTTGACGCAGCGTTGCCGTCTGCTTCCACGTCTGCCCCGTCACCATCGGGTCGTCGACTTTCATGCAGGCGACGTCGACGCCGCGTTTGGCGAGCTTAAGCTTCAGAATGTCCATCATCTGCTTGAGTTGGAAATCCGCTTGGGCCGTCAACGTGACGACGAACTCCTTCAGATCGTATTTGGCGTCGGTTCCCTTGAAGTCGAATCGCGTCCCGACCTCGCGATTGGCCTGATCGATCGCATTGGCGACTTCATGGGCGTTCAGTTCAGAAACGACGTCGAAGGAAGGCATAAATGTGCGTGATTCGTGACTAGTGAGCTGTGATTCGTGAACAGGCCGGCCGCCGGCCTGCGTACTCATGTGGAGGGTGTCGCGAAGCTCGATGAAATTCAACTGTCGACGCGGCTCGCGCGCACTGCAAAGCGGCAGGGTCGCATCGCGGGAAAGCTCGGCGCTGTGAGCTCCGCGCCAGCGTCGATCAGGACCGAAGCAGTCGATCGCACGAACGGCGGCGCAGAGAAAGGAAGCGCGCGTCGAGCGTCATTAGCGTTGAGGGAGAAGATCTCGACGCTGCGTGCAGCGTAATGGGATCATCGCCAACCAGCGCCGTCCTCGCGACCGTTCGACATGTGCACTCGGCGGGCGTCGTCCGGCGGCTCATGAAAGACGATCGCGGCTACGATATTCAGCGTCAATTCTTCATTGCGCGCGGCATCAGATCATACGGATGTTTCCATCCCGGCAGCGCCGCGATCCGCCGCGTCCATGCAAGGATGTTCGGGAAGGCGCTGCGGTCGATTGTGGTTTCTTCCTCGTAGTAGTGATAGCCGACCATAGACACATCAGCAATCGTCGGCTCCTCCCCAAGTATGAATGCGCGGTTTGCCAGATGCTTCTCGACGATACTGAAGGCGCCGAGCGCTCGGCCGCGAAGAAATTCGATCACGCCCGGGTCGCCGCCGCTTTTCTGAATGCCGACAAGCCAGCGCAGCGTGGCGTAATAGCTCGTGAATTTGTGATTGTCGAACAGGATCCAGCGCAGCGCCTCCAGACGCTCCTGCGGGTTGCGGCCGCCAAACTTCCCGGTGCGCTCGGCGAGATGCGTCAGAATCGCGCCGCTCTGGGTCAGTCGCGCGCCCTCGTACTCGAGGACGGGCGCTTCGCCCAGTTCGTTGATCGACGCGCGGTAGTCCTCTCCACGCGTCTCGCCGGCGACATAGTCGACGAACGCCGGTTCCCATGCGCAGCCGCTCAGCGTGAGCATGAGGGCGGCTTTGTAACAGTTGCCGGACTCCGCGAAGCAATACAAGCGGTATTGAGTCATAACTGCAACTCGCGACGGGTGATTGGCGGGTTGGCGAAATGGCGACGTCAGAGGGTTTCCGGCGCGGGTTCGACCAACAACGCGTCCACCCGCTGGGTGAACTCGCAGACGAACTCATCGTAAGCCGCGCCCGTTGCAGGGCCGGAGAACCCAGTGTGGATGTCGCGAACCTCGCCGCGTCTGTCGATCAGGACAGCGGTTGGATAACCGTAAATGCCGCTCAAGCTCGGCAGCGCCTTGGCGGCTTGCTCGTCCGCCGTGCCGGCGATCAACGTCGGATACTCGATGCCCATGGAGGTGCGATAGCGACGCACAACGCTTGCGGCCTTATCGAAATCCGCGTGTCGCTCGAACATAAGCGCGATGACTTCGAAACCTTTGTCCCGGCGTTCGCGATAAAACGGAACAATGAAAGCCGCTTCATCATGACAGTTAGGGCACCACGTGCCTCCGAGCGTCACGAGCACGACCTTGCCGCGAAAGCGCTCGTCGCTGAGGGAAACCTCATGACCGTCCACATCCTTGAATGTGAAGTCCAGACGCTTGGCGCCGTTCATCATCGTCGTGCGAGGTCCGGCGTCTTCAATGGCGGCGTTCTCGTTGCGCTTCGCAACCACCTTCTCGTGCGAGGCGAGTCCCTGCCAGTAATCGCCTTGCAGCTCGCCCGCAGCGTTCAGCTTCAATTTGTACAGATAAGCCAGCCCGCCGGCGAACGTGGATAACTGCATCTCATCGCCGCGCACTTGACCTTCCAGATAGCGGTGGTCGCCCGTCGGTGTGAGCACCGTGCCCGTCACTCGATCGTGCTCCTGTTGGAACTCCGCCACGCCTTGGGTTTCCACGCCTTCATCATTCGTCAGCATCACTTCCCAGCGGCCGGCGAGGTCCGCATGGTCGGTCAGCGGTTCGCGATAAAACCGATAAGTCTGCCCAAGCTCGGCTCTGAACGGGATCACCTGCTTCTTCCCGCCGGCTTTGATCAATGTCACCGCGCCCTCCAGACGCTTCCGGCTGATGCGCGCGCGAACCGAGTTCTCGTAGCCTGGAAATACTGCGTACAGCTCACCGTCGGCGACTTGCACGTCCGGGACGCGTGCGCGTTCCACGCCATTGAGCAAGTGGAGCACATAGCCTTCGTTCTCTTGCGAGATCTCGAGTCCGAACGGCGCTTCGCCGCCTGGCAATTGCAGGGTTGCGCGGTATTCCCCGACCGTAGGTTCGGTCGCGTGTTGGCCACAACCGGCGAAGACGAGCAGCGCCATGCAACCGAGCGTGCGGCGCAGTCGCGGATTGAAATGTATACGCATGCGATCTGATTCCCAGCAGAACCTGGGGAGTGTCCGTACAACGCTTACGAAGTTCAACTGCAAGGCGGAGGAACCGCCCCTGGAATCAAGCGTTCTTGACAGCGCAGCCGGGAGTGGCTGCGGCCACCCTTCTTCGGAGGCTAGCGTATGGGCACATCACACACTAGGGCGGCGTTGCCCGCGCTTGGCGCCGCGGTTGCGCTGCTTGCCGGCTGCGGCGGCGTCTCGGAGCTGACCAAGGAACGCGTCGCGCGCACCGAAACCTCCGTGCAACAGGCGCAGGACACGCTCGGAAACTCCGAAGCCGGCGCGCTTGAAATGCAGCGTGCGCGCGATCACCTGGATCAGGCTCATCGGGCCGTGAACGAAGGGGAGGATGAACAGGCGCAACGCCACGCGAGCCTGGCGGAGCTGGACGCTGAACTCGCGGTGGCGCGTGCGCAAAGCACAACGGCGCGGCGTGCGGCTGACGAGCTGATTGCAAGCATCAAAACTCTGCGTCGCGAGGCCGGGTTGAGCGAGTCTGAGGCTTCGGGCGAGGCGCTGCAGCCGCAGGAGCCAAATCAATGAGCCGGGCAGGAGGGCGCGCCATGAAACGAACTGCATGCATTCTTTCTGCATTGGGGCTTGCGACGGCGCTCGGCGCGTGCGGCACGACGGAGCGCGTCGAATCGCTCGAGACGGCGCGCACGCTCGTGACGCAGGTCGAAGCCTCGCCGCGCGCGGGGGTCGCGGCAACTTACGTCGCTGAAGCGCGCAAAGCGCTGGACCGGGCTAATCAGTTGTACGACCAGGGCGCCGATGTGGAGGACATCAACCATGAAGCGCAGATCGCCTCCACGAATGCGCAGATCGCCAACGAGAAGATTCTGACCGCGCAGGCGCGGGATGAAATCGAGAAAGGCAAGGCGGAGCGACAAGCCGTGCTGATCGAGGCGCGCGAGCACGAGGCGCGCCAAGCGCAAGCGCGTGCGAGCACGCTTGAGCAGGAGCTCGAGGAGCTGCGCGCAAAGCCCACGCCTCGGGGAATGGTGGTGACGCTCGCAGACGTGCTGTTCGATACAGGGCAGTCAACCCTCAAGCCGGGCGCGTACGACACGATCGATCGGCTGGCTGAAGCGTTGAAGGGGCAGCCCGATCAGAACGTCGTGATCGAGGGTCATACGGACAGCGTCGGCTCCGAGGAGTACAACCTCGGACTGTCGCAGCGGCGGGCTGAGGCGGTCCGCATGGCGTTGGTTGAGCGCGGCGTACGGGCCGAACATGTCCGCGCGATCGGCAAGGGCGAGACCTCTCCGGTTGCGAGCAACGCGAATACAGGAGGTCGTCAGCAGAACCGACGTGTAGAGATAATCTTCCCGAACGGAGGGCAGAAGGTCGCCACGGACGTCGACTGACGCGAGCGCTCTTCCCCGCGTCCGGCGCTCCTACCTGCCAGAGCGGGCGTGCATTCGATGTGGCCAATACCGGCTCACGTGTTTGCCGCTCCGCTCAACATCCGTCAATTCGCCTTCAATATATCTCGGTTCTGAAGGCCGGGAACCAGCCGTTCTTGGCCATTAGTTTCAGGCCCCGCATGAGGTTGCCCTCGCCGGGCGCGCTGCTGTCGTCCCCGGCAAGACGCTTCCGGCGCGCGCCGTCCCGATCCGCTCGGCCAGCGCCAACTGCCGGCGAGGCCGCCGGCAGCCAATATCAGCGATTCGCTTCTCGCTTCTTCGTTCGTAACCATTTTGTCACCGCCCTGTTACCGACCGCGCTACGCGTGAATCGGTACAGTCGTCCTCGCTATGTCGATCACGCTCGATCAGATCACCAAGAGGTATCAGGGCGCGCCCGTCGTGAACGACGTGTCGCTCGAGGTAGGCGAAGGCGAGTTTTTCGTCTTGCTAGGTCCGAGCGGCAGCGGCAAGAGCACGCTGTTGCGCGCGATCGCGGGATTAACGGGGGTAGACCACGGACGCATCGCACTGCACGGCGCCGACGTCACGCATGTCTCCGCGCGAGAGCGCGGAGTTGGCCTCGTGTTCCAGAATTACGCTCTGTTCCGACATATGACCGTGGGCGAAAACATCGAATTCGCCCTGCGCGTGCGTCGTATGAAGGCGGCGCACCGACGCGAGCGCCGCAACGAGCTGCTGCGGCTAGTTGCGCTCGAGGGAATGGACGATCGCTTGCCGGCGCAGTTGTCCGGCGGGCAGCAGCAGCGCGTCGCCGTCGCCCGCGCCCTTGCGCACAAACCTCAGGTGCTGCTGCTCGATGAACCCTTCGGCGCCCTTGACGCAAAGATTCGCGAAGAGCTGCGTCGAACGATTCGACAGGTGCAGCGTGAGCTGAAGATCACCACCGTGCTCGTCACGCACGATCAGGAAGAGGCGTTCGCAATGGCCGATCGGATCGGCGTCATGAATCTTGGACGGCTGCTCGAAAGCGGACAGCCCGACGAACTGTACGCGCGCCCTGCGACGCGCTTCGTCGCCACTTTCCTTGGCGCCGCGAATCTGTTGCTTGCCAAACAGACCGCGCAGGGCGTCCGCTTCGGCGCAACGCCTGTCAGCGCGCGGCGCGTGGAGAAAATGGACGGCGCGCGTGAGCATGAGGTCGTGGCCGTGCTGCGACCTGAGGAAGTTGAGCTCGCGCCCACGCGCGACAGCCTGCGCACGAACTATCTCGCGAACGGTCACGTCGAGGAAGTCGTGTTCACCGGCGCGCTCGAGCGTTTGCGGGTCCGTATGATCGGCGCAGCATGCGATGCGCATGTCGGTTCGCGCTCGGGCGACGGACAATCCAGTCCGGCGCTGCTCGACGTGACTCGTACGCAGCATGAGCAGCGCGCCTTTCCCGTGTCGCTTGGGCAGTCCGTCGCGATCGGCGTTCGTCGCATCCATGTGCTGCCGACGCCGCTGTCGAGCTATACGGTCTGCGCCGAACTGCAGGATGACGTCGACGTAGTGGCCAAGCATCCGTTCCTTCTCGAGCTGGCGACGCGTATGAAGACGCGCATCGCGAAACGAATCGAGCCGGCGCTGGCCGACCGTCAACCGGCCGCAAGCCACATCTCAGGCGTAGCCGTCATCGCAGGCGAGGCGGACGCCGCTTCGCGAGTGGAGTGGCTGCTGCGCCATGGAGCCGCCGAGGTCCTGATTCTGCCGCCGCAGGCGACCCCGCCGCAGCGCGTGCTTATCCACTGGGCGGATGATGCGGCGCGCCGCTCGACGCTCGCCGTGGCCGCGAGTTTGCTGCGGCATGTTTCGGCTGAAGCGGTGTACGTGGGCATTCTGCCGGAGGGCGGCGCTGAAGCGCATCGCCCGCTCGGCGTGCGTACGCTGCTGGACGCGCGCTCTGAAGCACAGACCGTGCATGGCCTCGACATGCGCACGGAGCTGCGCTTCGGCGCGGCGGCTGAGGAGTTGCGCAGGCGCTTGCAAGACGTTCCGGATCAGATGCTGATTCTCGGCGTCTCTCATGTGGGTCAGCTGCATGAAACGTTCGCGCCGCTGCTGGCGAGTCCGATGCCGTACTCCATCATGGTCGTGTATCGACCCGCGCGCGAGAGTGAAGGTATCGCAGCGTGAAGAGGGGATGGCTCGGACGTCGCCCGAGGAACGCGCCCCGGGCCTTTATCACACCTGATGGTCTCAGGGCGCGCGCGTCAGCCCTTGAGCCTCGGGCATGGGCGATCGCATTCCTCGTCCTGGCGGCGCTCATTCTGGTCACGGCGTGCGGGTCGAGCGTCGATGGGTCCGCCCGCAAAGCGACGCTGCTGAACGTGAGCTACGACCCGACCCGGGAGCTCTATCGCGATTACAACGCATACTTCGTCCGCGAATGGAAGACCCGGACGGGCCAGCAAGTCGTCATCCGCCAGTCGCACGGCGGCTCGGGCAGTCAGGCGCGAGCAGTGATCGACGGTCTGGAGGCGGACGTTGTGACGCTCGCGCTCGCCTACGACATCGATTCGATTCAGCGCAAAGGCAAGCGGCTTGGAGCCAACTGGCAGACGCGCTTTTCGGACAACAGCGCTCCGTACACCTCCACCGTCGTGTTCCTCGTGCGTAAGGGCAATCCCAAGG
>DATAFY010000247.1:0-2243 GCA_036257205.1 Steroidobacter sp.
TGGGATTGTATGCTCGGCGGCGTTGCGCAGATGCGCCTTGAGTTTGCTGAAGGCGATCCAGACCAAGACCCACTGCCACCGCCAGGTCGATCTCGTGCGCCTCGCGCTGTCGCTTCCGGCGGTGCGGCAGTCGTAGTTGCATGCTAGACTACTTCCCGGCGCAAAATTGACGTTTGCGGCGTAGTGCTGGATCGAGCGTGACAAGGCAAAGGCCTACCGGGAACGACCGGCTGGCCCAGAGTGTCGATCTGGTCGGGGTGGCTATCGGATCGCCTGGCGTTTCAGGTTTTGACCGATGTTGACGACATTGTCGGCGATGACGCCGAGACCGACCCAGCGGTTCATTCCGACGTAACCCTTGTAGCGGCAACGGTTGAGGCCGTGTCGCCGTTTGACCACGCTGATGCGCCCCTCGGATCCGGTGCGCCACTTCTGGCCGTCGCGGAACCAACGCTTTCTCTGCTCGCGTTTGCGCTCTGGGCTCCTGGTCGAGCGGCTGGGGATGCAGACGCGTTTGACGCCCTTCGCCTTCGCCGCCGCCTCGTTCTTGAGGGAATAGAATGCAGCATCTGCCGCCACCAAGCGCGGCGCGCGACCGAGCAGTGCTTGATGTGTCTCGATCGCTGCGAGCAGCAGGTCCGAATCATATGGCCGCTGAGCGTAGACCTGGTAATCGGTGATGATTTGGTTCTCTGCTTCCTGCAGCTTCACCATCTTGCCGAACTCGTTCAGCTTGCCGGCCTTGCCTTTGCGAATGACCTCGGTCGACGGCTCGAACAGACTGAGCAGCTTGCCTTCGCTGCGCGTGTTGCCGCGGAAGATGCGTGCCCTGGTTTGCTTCATGACTTGCCTGACGCGTGGGATCATCAGGTCAAGCTCCTGGCGCAGGTCATTTAGCGCAAGCTGCTTCAAGATGTCCTTCGGGCGCTTCACGCGACGACCGATCTCATCGGAGAAGCGTTTCGCCTGTCCGACCACCCGGCTCGTCGTGTCCAACAATCGAGCATAGCGCTGCTTCAACTTCTCCTGGTTGATCCGGCCTTTGGCGCGCGCCACCCGTCCGATCTCCAGCAGCCGCAGCTTCACACTTCGGCTGCGGTCGCGCAGCTTCGTCCCAGCCGTACCCGCAATCTTTGTGATCTTGCGCATGATGCGCGTCAGTACCCGAACTCCATCTCCCATTAAGGTGCTGTCGGTCGGATGATGGATATCGGTCTCCACCACCGTCGTATCCACGCGCATCCGACGCCCGGCAGTCACACCCTTGTCTCGGGCGATCTGCACCAACCGCTCGTGAACCTGCTTGATCACCTCAGGCCCGAGCGCGACACCCCAGCGTCCCATCGTCTTGGCATCCGGCATCTTGCCGCCGCCCACGCGGGTGAAGTCCCGGTACACCAGATTGGCGCGCACCTCTCGCTCCAGCACCGCGTAGCTCCAGTTGCGGACATGCTTCAGAATCAACAACCGCAGCACCACCTCGGCTGGCGCGCCATGACGTCCACGGGAACGGCTCTTGGGATGACGTTTCGCCAAAGCCTCGTACACCGCCGACACGATGGATTCGTCCGCCAGCACTGCATCGGCATGTTCCATCCAGCCGTCGCGAAGATCGCTCACCTCCTCGGCAATCAATCCGTCCGCAAAACTGAGCTGCCTGCGCCGCATCGTGATCATCGCCCGCTCCGCGCCTTCGATGCGGCCCGCTCCGGGCGCAGCAGGTCATGGTTGAGCTCGCAGATCGCCTCGATCGCCTCCTTCAGCTTCCGATAGTTGTTCAACCAACGGCGAACCTCAGCAACGCGCTCGCGACGAACACTGATCTGGCGCGTACGTCCCCCCGGATAGGTCACCGTCACGACGAACACCTGGTGCCCCTCACCACGGGCACATTTCGGGCAGCCCTTGGTGTGTCTAATCGTGCGCTCCAGCAGCGTTCCGCGCAGCAGCTCGCCGCTCAGCGACAATTTGCTCAGCAGCTTCTCACGCGTGCGAAGGGCTTGGTCTCGAATCATTCATAAGAATGAATCTGACGCCGCTGCTGCCGTCAACTCCCTTAACGTTCGACCTTGCAGTTTTCCGCCTTGCCGAGGATTCTGACGACTCGCCAACATCGCTCAATTTTGCGCCGGGAAGTAGACTAGGACGGCGCGACTTGCCACAACCTCGTACCAATATCGAAAAAGGAGTTGCTGATGCCTACGAATCTGCTCGCCACGGGGGGCACTAGCGGCCACGCTGTT
>DATAFY010000261.1:0-4568 GCA_036257205.1 Steroidobacter sp.
CAATCCCCGGCTGTCGCGGCCCAATCCCAGATGAGCCCGAATGCAAACGCCGTCTGATCGTGCTCGCCCTCGCGGATCGGATAGCGCAGATTGGGCAGCCAGCCCTTGATGCGTCCCGCCGCTTCCTGCTCGAGCGGCGCAAGCGTATTCGCCCAGGTGCGCGCTTCAGGGTCATCCCACGAGCGTAGTTCGGCGCCAAGCTGCAGCAGCCAGGCAAGCCCATAGGGGCGCTCAAACGAGCTGCGACCTTCGCCGCTTAGGTAATTGGTCTCTGCCGTGATGTTGGCCGATGTGAGACTTCGACGCAGCGCCGCACGCGCGTGCGCAGCCAGCGCAGAGTCGGGAAATAGGCGAGCCGCTCGCGCCAGCAGCCAATGCCCGTGCACCGATGAATGCCAGTCATAACACCCGAAGAACGCTGGCGTGAGCTCGTGCGGCGGGCGCGCGTCCGCATCGCCCTGCATCACATGCGCGATCTTGTTGGGGTATTCGCGCTGGATGCAGCCCAGCGCGAGCTGTGCAAAGTGCGCAGCGGCCCGCGCGTCGATGGCTGCAGGAGCGGAGAGGGGGAAGGCCGTGAGCAGCGCCAGCGTGAGGCCGAGACGTGGTGTGTTCATTTGAGCTTCCAAGGCCGTCGCCCTGAATCGCTCCGGCGCATGCATTGCCCAGCGCCGCGAACTGCTGCATACAGCAGGCGAGCGAGGCGCGTTGCAATTGCTGTATACCAACGCTGTACCGGCGGGAATGCAGTGCTTCTGTTTCTCGAGCGTTGCCCCGCACACACGTACACTTCGCGTCCTTCGACTGATTTTAATGCAGGCGAATCGTTATGACTTGGACGTTGTCCCAACGCGCGCAAAAGCTCACCAGCTCCGCCATTCGCGAGATTCTCAAGGTCACCGAGCGCCCGGAAGTCATTTCCTTTGCGGGGGGGCTGCCCTCGCCCGATACGTTTCCGATCGAACGGCTGCGTGCGCATGCTGAGAACATCCTGAAGACGGGGGCTACGTCGGCGTTGCAGTACGGGCCTACAGAGGGCTACGCCGCGTTGCGCGAGTGGATTGCGCAGCGCCATTCGACAGGCGCCGCGCAGATCGACCCGGCGAATGTACTGGTCACCACAGGTTCGCAGCAGGGTTTGGATCTGCTCGGCAAGGCGCTCATTGACGTCGGCAGTCGCGTGCTGGTCGAGACGCCAACTTATCTCGGCGCTTTGCAGGCGTTCTCGCTTTTCGAGCCGCAGTTTGCCTCTGCGCCCGCGGACGATCAGGGGCTCATCCCCGATGCGATGAGCGCGGAACTTCTTGAAGGCGCGCGCTTCATGTATTGCCTGCCGAATTTTCAGAACCCAACGGGACGGCGCATCCCGCTTGCGCGACGTGAGGCGCTGATGAAGGTCGCCGCCGGCGCCGGTCTGCTGATGGTCGAAGACGATCCGTACGGAGCGCTCTCTTATTCGGGGAACGCACTGCCGACGCTTCTGTCCATGAATCCGCAGACCGTGGTCTACATGAGCTCGGTCTCGAAGGTGCTCGCGCCCGGGTTGCGGGTGGGCTATGTGATCGCGCCCCCAGCGTTGCATCGCAAGCTCGTCCAGGCGAAACAGGCCGCGGATCTTCATACGCCGAGCTTCACGCAGCGCATGGTGTATGAAGCGGTCAAGGACGGATTCCTAGACGAGCACGTTCCGACGATTCGCGCCCTGTACGCGAAGCGGTGCCAATGCATGCTCGATGCGATGGCCGAACATTTTCCCGCGAGCGTGACATGGAACCGCCCCGAAGGCGGCATGTTCATCTGGGTCCAGCTGCCGGCAGGGATCGATAGCTTCAAACTGCTGGACGAGGCGATTGCTCACAACGTCGCATTCGTTCCCGGCGGACCCTTCTTCGCCAACGAGCCGCAACTCAACACGCTGCGCTTGTCCTTCGTGACCGTAACGCCCGAGAAGATTCAGAAGGGGATCGCTACGTTGGGAGCGCTGCTTGAGCAGCGCGTGCATCGTAACTGCGACTAGCGAACGCAACGCGTTCAAACCGCGGCGGGCCCTCAATGGCCAGTCTGCAGTCGCTCGCCAGAAGCAGCTCCTCATCGATACCCCTTCGCCTGCAGCGAAAACAGGTGCGCATAGTGGCCGTTGAGCTGCATGAGCTGTTCGTGGCTGCCGCGTTCGATGATGCGGCCCTCCTGCAGCACCACGATCTGATCCGCCATGCGCACGGTTGAAAAACGGTGGGATATCAATATGGCGATGCGGCCCTGTGTGAGCGCACGGAAGTGTTCAAAGACCGTGGCCTCCGCCGCTGCGTCCATTGCTGCGGTCGGCTCATCGAGCACGAGAATGTCAGCCCGTGAGCGCATGAACGCCCGCGAGAGCGCGATCTTCTGCCACTGTCCCCCTGACAGTTCGCGCCCTTCGTTAAACCATTTGCCGAGCGGCGTGCGATAACCTTGCGGAAGGCTCGCGACCAGGGGCGCCGCCATGCCTTTCTCGCCTGCTTCTCGCCATCGCGCCTCGTCTTCGAAGTACTGGACGTCGCCGGCGCCGATGTTTTCCCCAAGCATCAATTGGTAGCGCGCGAAATCCTGAAATATGACGCCGATGCGATCGCGTAAGGCCGCTTCGTCCCATTCACGCAGGTCCCGCCCGTCGAGCGTGATGCGCCCCGAGGTGGGCGTGTACAGGCGCGTGAGCAACTTGATCAGGGTCGTTTTACCCGAGCCGTTCTCGCCGACAAGGGCGAGCGATTCGCCGGGACGGATGTGAAGGTTGATGTCGACGAGCGTGGATTGCTCGGCGTCCGGATACTGAAAAGTGACATGCTCAAAGCGCACTCCGTCCTCTGGCTGCGGGCCGCGCACGACGGAACCTTTGTTGCCGAGCACAGGCGTTTCGAGATACTCGTACAAAGTCGAGAGGTAAAGGTTGTCCTCATACATGCCGCCCACCGCCGACAGGATCGCCGACACGGCCGACTGGCCCTGGCGAAAGAGCATCAAGTACATCGTCATCTGGCCGAGCGTAATGCGCGCGCCGATGGCGGACAGCGCAATCCAAGCGTACGCGCCGTAGAGCGTTGCCGTGGCGATCAGGCCCAGAAAGAACCCCCAGACGTCGCGACGTATCGTGAGGTCGCGGTCCTCCTTGTACAGCCTGCGGAAGATGTTGCTGTAACGATCGAGGAACAGCGGGCCAAGTCCGAAGAGCTTCACTTCCTTCACGTGGTCTTCGCGCGCCAGCACGGTTTCCAGATACAGCTGCATCCGCGTTTCGGGCGACCGCCAGAGAAACAGTCGGAACTTGTCGCCGGAAAACTTCGTCTCGGCTAGAAACGCCGGCAGGCCGGCGAGAATCAGGAGCGCGACGGCCCACGGTGAGAAAGTCACGAGCAGCGCGCCGTAGCTCATCAGTGAGACCGCGTTCTGCGCGAGCCCGAACGTACGCACTACGAGCGACAGCGGCCGGCTCGACGCTTCGCGCCGGGCCCGCGTGAGCTTGTCGTAGAACTCAGAATTTTCGAAATGTGTGAGCTCGAGCGTCAGCGCCTTCTCGAGAATCATCACGTTTACGCGCTGACCCAGCTGCGCGCGCAACAACGATTGACACAGCGAAATGCCGCGCTGTGCGCCCGCGATGGCGGCGACGAGCGCCCCTTCGGCGCCGACCAGCAGCAGCGCATGACGGGTAAGCGCCGAGCGGGTCGCGACGTCGGCTTGAATGGCGGCGACCACCGCGTCCACGATCAGCGCCCCTACATACGCCACCGCCGCAGGCAACGCGCCCGCGGCGCACGTGAGGAGCGCAAAGGCGAGCGTCAGGGGGCGACTCGTCGTCCACACCAGATCGATGGCGCGCCGGCTGTAGCCGAAGACCCCGAGAAAGCCCCGGGCGAGATCGGGCTTTGAGGCGGCGGGGCGGCGGCGGGGATGCATTGTGATTTACGTGCGTTGCGACGGATGATGGTGATTGCAGTTGCGTTGGGTGTAGCAACCGATCGATGTGCGTAGGCTCACGCCTACAGCGGAGTGAACCTAGCTCTGCGTAAACCGAAGGCTAACCAAAGCGGACTCCGACGACCCAACTGAAAAGGCGCTTCAGGACAAGAGGCGGCGCTTGCGACAGAGTCTGGTACGCATTATCGGCAGCCAGCAATTTGCCACTTTGTTCGGATTGGGACCGTCGGCTGAAGTCAAGGTTGTAAAGGGTTTCGTTACTCAAGGCCTTTCCTGATCTAGCGCTCTGTCGATTTCGTGTTCTCAATTTGAAGCGTTTTTTTCAGGGAGCACTCCGTGCCGCCCAATCAGATAGTTCGCGAGCAGAGAGGCTTCACGGACCACTCTCCACTCGAATTCCAACTGCCACCTCTTTTTTCACGGCGCTTGCATCACCCTCAGGCAGATATGCCCGGTTGATACGATCGATGATTTCTGAAGACGTTAGATCCAAGGTAAGCCCTCGACGTTGCGGCGACCGTCGAGTATGAATGCGTAATACACATCATCGAGCAGGATGGCGGAGAGACTGAAACGGTTTCGTCGAACGGAACCGGCGTTAGGCGACTCCCTCG
>DATAFY010000353.1:0-2375 GCA_036257205.1 Steroidobacter sp.
GAGCTTCAGCTCGTCGAGCGCGTACTCCAGTTCGCGGACCGCATCGGCCGCGTAGGGAAGCGGGAGCGTCGCGAACGCGCCGAAGTGCTCCGGGTCGTCGTTGACGACGCGCGCGCTGTATTCGTTGCTCATGCGGGCGCAGGCCGCAGCCGCGGCTCTGTCGCCCCAGTCGACTTGCGGGATGACGGAGGTCATCGCCACGGCGATGCCGTTGCGCTCCATCATTTCGCGCGCGAGAGACACGTTCCAGCCCGGGACCGGCGGCGAACCGCCTGTCCAGTGCACGCCGCGTCGTTTGAGATCCGCAAGAAAGTCAGGCGGCAGCAAATGATGATGTACGTCGATGCGTTGTGGATGCGAGCTCATGAGTCGTACTCCTGAAGTTGCTTGAGTGAGATCGAGCGAGAAAACGGATGCGGCGCAGTGGGCCGCGTCACCAGCGAAACGCGGCGCCGATCGCGGGGCCGCTGAAGTCCAGGTCTGCGATCTTCGCGCCGGGTCCGAAGTCGTAGTCGAGGTCGCGCCAGGTCGCGAAGATGTCCACGGAGCGGGTTCCGTAGCCGAGCCCCGTGACCGCCTGCCACGTGAGATCTGAGTCGCCGGCCCCGACGTCCGCGTAGTAGGGGATGAACCATTGCCCGTGCGACCCGAAACGCAGTTGACCTTTGACGCCGACGACGCCGTCCCAGCTGTCGCGCTCGGCCTCGCCGGCGCCGCGGCGGCCCGGACCTGCGAAAGGACCGAAATCCGTGTTGAACTCCCACTTCAATTCGCTCTTGGCGCTCAGCAGGCGCGCGCCGGCGAAGAAGTCGGCGGTCGCCGCCGCCGTGTCGAACGCCCGATAATTCCCTGCGAGCGTCCACACCTCCGCTTCGACGTCGAGCGAGGCGTTTGCAGTGAGCCCGGGCGGAAGTGGCACGCTGCCTGCAGCGAGGCTGCGCGCCTCAGAGATGGAGTCGCCGACATCCATGTAGATGATGTCTGTGAACGCGCCCCAGCGACCCTTCTGGGCCTCGAACGAACCCATCAGTGCAAGTTCGGTATTACGAACCAGATCGTCGGCCTCGATGTCGATCTCGGCGCCGCCCGGCGCAGGAAAACGCGTCGAACCGCCGATGTCCGGGAAGTAACCATAGACGCTGGCGCGAAACCGCCATTCATCATCGGCGGTTTCCGCCGCTGCGGCGTTGGAGAGCAGCGCACAGGCGCCGCAGAGCTGCGCTGCACAGAGCGCATATCGACTGAAGCGTGCAGCGTGAGATTTCATGATCAGAATCCCCTGGTTGTGATGACGACATGCACGTGATTGCATCCGGGGCGCCAGGCCGAAAGAGAGCGCGGCGCAGCGAGCAAGACGCTTGAATTACAGGGGTTTTGCACAGCGCTGCGACGCAGCGTGCGCGCCAGGCGACGCGGCGCCGGTGGCTATGGGTAGCCAACTCTGGCGATTCACGAACACGGCCCTGACCGGAAGAGATCTCTCGCAAAGCGCGCAGAGATCGCTGAGTGAAGAGAAGTCAGTCAGGGAGTATTTCCGGGTACTCCGCGATCTCGGCAAGGGGAGAAACTCTCATGCAGAAGGGGCCCAGCGCTGCTAGCGCGCAGTAGTGATCAGGCCGTGTTTTTCGATGCGCGAGCGCAGTTGAGCGCGCGTGAGGCCGAGAAGTCGCGCGGCCTTCGACTTGTTGTTGCCGCTGCGCGCGAGCGCGTTGACGATCATTTCGCGCTCGGCTGCGTTGACGGTGAGGAGGGGAGGCGGCGTCGCTGAGCTTGACGTCGGCAACGGCGAGTCTGCGGCCGATGCGACGCTCAGCGGCAGGTGCTCGCTCGTAATGATCCCGCCTCCGCACAGAATCACCGCGCGCTCGATCACGTTGCGCAGCTCGCGGACGTTGCCGGGCCACGCGTACGCGGTGAGCTTGTCGAGCGCCTCCTTCGAAACGCCCGCCGCCGGACGGCCCACCGAACGGCCGGTCGCTTCGAGAAAGGCGTCCACGAAGAGCGGTATGTCGTCTGCGCGGTCGCGCAGCGGCGGCAACGCGATATCGAACACCGCGAGGCGGTAGTAAAGATCCTCGCGGAACGTTCCGCGCGCAATCGCGGCCTTCAGATCCCGATTCGTCGCCGCGAGCACGCGCACGTCGGCCTTGAGCGTGCGGACGCCGCCCAGTCGCTGATATTCGCGCTCCTGCAGTACGCGCAGGCACTTTGCCTGTACGGTCGGGCTCATCTCGGCGACTTCGTCGAGGAACAGCACCCCGCCCGCCGCTTGTTCGATCTTTCCGGCGTGCGCCGCCTGCGCTCCCGTGAAGGCGCCGCGCTCGTGACCAAACAGTTCGGATTCGAGCAATTGTTCCGGAAGCGCGGCGCAGTTG
>DATAFY010000284.1:0-7492 GCA_036257205.1 Steroidobacter sp.
CGATCTTCGCCAATCTCTCGGCGCTCACTCTGTACTTTCTATGCGCCATTGCGACGCTCATCCTGCGTCGGCGCGATGTTCGCGCCGACGGCAAGCCCTTCGTCATCCCGGGCGGACCGCTCGTGCCGATCCTGGCCTGCTTCGCGATCGCCTGGCTGTTCTTCGAGACGGCCCGCGACGGGACGCAGCTCTATGCGCTGCTGATCGCGCTCGCGATCATCTTCACGTTGTACGCGGTGCGTGCGCTGCGCGCATTACGCGATGAGAAGCGGATAGCCGATAGCCGGTAGAGGCTCTGCCGCGATCAATCGCCGCAGTATGCGAAGTGCGCTCAGGGCCGTATGCGTCTTGAAGCGAATTCGCAACTCCTCGGAGCGTCTTGATTCCCTGCGCGGTCCGCATGCCGTGAATCAAGCTTTTCTGCGCGCGCTCAGCACGTTCGGCAGGCCCTGGATGCGCGCCAACACGCGGGACAGCTCTTCCAGGTCGTGCACGGTGATACGAAGGTTCATGTCCGCGATGCCGTCGCGTTCGTCGGTCGCCGTGTTCATCGCGTGGATGTTGATTTTTGAGTCGGCGAGGACGGCGCTCACGTCGCGCAGTAGGCCTCGACGGTCGAAAGCGCGCACGTTCACGTCGACGGGGAACGCACGATCGAGCGCACCGCCCCATTCCACCGCGATTACGCGCTCGGGATGCTCAATCTCCAGGCGCTTCAAGTTCGCGCAGTCGCTGCGATGGATGCTCACGCCGCGGCCCAGCGTGATGTAGCCCGTAATGACTTCCGGCGGCACGGGGCTGCAGCAACGTGCAAAGTTGGACAACAGATCGCCCACGCCGTCAATGGTAACGCCCGCCGTCTGCTTCGGGCTGACCGTCGGCTTGCGAACGAGCGGGGAGGGCAACTCCTGAGGTTTCGCGCGCCGCTGAATCGCGCCTGTGATCTGCGCAACGTTGATCTCGCCTTCGCCGATCGCCTGATACAGGCCGTCCGCGTTCGGCATTTTGAACTCTTCAATGAGCTCGGGGAGCGTGACCGAGTGAATCGCAAGGCGCTGCAGTTCGCGCTCGAGGATTTGCCGTCCCTGCTGCCGATTCTGTTCCTCATCGAGCTTGCGGAACCAGGCGCGAACCTTGCTGCGATTGCGCGGTGAGACCAGATAACCGAGGGACGGCACGAACCAGTCGCGGCTTGGGTTGAGCTGCTTGCCCGTGATGATTTCGACCTGATCGCCGTTTGCGAGGGGCTGGTTGAGCGACACCATGCGGCCGTTGACCTTCGCGCCCCGGCAGCGATGGCCCAGATCCGTGTGGACGTGGTAGGCGAAATCGAGCGGGGTCGCACCGCGCGGCAGATCGATGACTTCGCCCCGCGGCGAGAGCGCATAGACGCGATCCTCGAAAACCTCAGAGCGCACGCGCTCGAGAAAGTCGCCCTCAGTTTCGTGCTCGCGTTCGCCCGGCTCGAGGATCTGCCGCAGCCACACGATCTTCTGCTCGTAGGCGGGATTCGCGCGGCCGCCTTCCTTGTACTTCCAGTGAGCCGCGACGCCCAGCTCGGCGTGTTCGTGCATCTCGCGCGTGCGAATCTGGATTTCGAGCGGCAGCTTGTCAGGCCCGATCACGGCCGTATGCAGCGAGCGGTACAGGTTGTCCTTGGGCGTAGCGATGTAGTCGTCGAACTCGCCAGGGATGTACGGCCAGAGGCTGTGGACGACCCCAAGGGCTGCGTAGCAGTCGGCCAAGGTGTCCACGAGGATGCGCACTGCGCGGATGTCGTACAACTGCTCGAACGACAAACCCTTGCGCTGCATCTTGCGCCAGATGCTATAGATGTGTTTTGGCCGTCCGACCGCCTCCGCGGCGATGCCGACCTTCTGAAGCTCGGTGAGTATCTGTGCAATCACCTCCGTGATGTAACGTTCACGATCGATGCGTTTTGCCGCGAGCCAGCCCGCGATTCGCTTATAGTTCTCCGGATCGAGATAACGGAAGCTCAGGTCCTCGAGCTCCCACTTGAGCTGCCACACGCCCAGACGATTGGCGAGCGGCGCATACACTTCACGCGTTTCATAAGCAATGCGCTCGCGCTCGGCGGGCGGCGCGTCCTTGCTCTCGCGCAGCAGATGCAGTTGGGCCGCCAGCTTGATAAGTACGAGACGCGGATCGGTGACGATCGCCAGCAGCATCTTTCGCAGCGCCTCGGCCTGATTGCCCGAGAGCGCAGCCGATTGCCCGCAGCCCGTGGCGGCGAGATTGAGCGCGCCAAGCCGCAACAGCTCATTCGCGATCCGAGTTGCAGCCGGGCCGGCCGCGGCGCAGGCCGCCTCGGGCGGAGCGGCGCCTGCTTCGAGTAGGGCGAACAGCATCGCCCCCACCAGGATATCCTCATCGTTCGTCAGTCCGGCCACGATGTCCATGATGGCGCGCGCCCGCGCAAGCGCTCGCTCGTTCATCGCTTGGCCAGCGAGCGCTGCAAGCGTCTGGTTGGCGCGCTGGGCGTTCGCGGCGGGCCTCACGCGTGGGGTTTCGACCGTGGGCATGGCTGTGTGAGGAGCGATGGATGACTCTTGGTGCTCTAGTCGCAGGTCAGCGACGTCCTGAAGGGTTGGAACGGGCGAGTTGCCTCGGAAGCTCCCTGAATATGAGGGCGGATCGATCCTGTCCAACTATCCGCCGTGCGCTAGTCACCACTGGGTGCGTTTGCCGCTATCATACCGGCGCGTCTTCAAGCCTGAAGCGGAGGATTTCTTGCGCAGACTCCGGCGACCACAGAGTCTTGCCGCGCTCGCCTCATACCAGCGCGAAGGCGTGCTCCCGGCGAAAGTGCGCATCCTTGGGCTCGACCCCGGCTCGCAGCGCACGGGGTATGCGGTCGTTGAAGCGGACGGCGAGCGCATAAGCTATGTGGTGAGCGGGGCCATTCGGGCCGTAGGCGAGTCGCTAGCCGAGCGGTTGCAGGAAATTTTCGCGGGGGTTGATCGCTTGACTCAGGAGTTCCGCCCCGATGAGGTTGCGATCGAGCGGGTATTCATGCACCGCAACGCCGATAGCGCATTGAAGCTTGGGCAGGCCCGCGGCGCGGCGCTGAGCGGAACGTTCACGGTGCGGCCGCGGGTGTTCGAATACGCGCCTCGCGAGGTGAAGCTCGCCGTGGTCGGCAGCGGCGCCGCGCAGAAGGATCAGGTGCAGTTGATGGTCAGACGGTTGATGAACATTTCCGGGTCGCTCGCCGAGGACGCGGCCGACGCGCTTGCGATCGCGCTGTGCCATGGGCATTCGCGTCGGGTCTACAGCTTGGCCGCGAAAGCCGCAGGCGCGGTCCGATGATCGGCTGTCTACGCGGCCGATTGACCGCGAAACACCCACCCCAGCTCATGATCGACGTAGGGGGCGTCGGGTACGAGATCGAGGCGCCGATGTCCACGTTCTACGGACTGCCTGGGACTGGGGTGGAGGTGACGCTGTTCACGCATCTCGTCGTGCGAGAGGACGCCCACATCCTGTTCGGCTTCGGTACGCAGCGCGAGCGGAGCTTGTTTCGAGAACTGCTCAAAGTCTCGAACGTGGGACCGAAGCTTGCACTCGCCCTTCTCTCCGGAATGAGCGTGGAAAATTTCGTGCTTTGCATCGAAGCGCAGGACGCCGATGCGCTGGTGCGCATTCCCGGCGTGGGGCGCAAAACCGCCGAGCGTCTGATCATCGAGATGCGCGATCGGGTGAAAGGATTCGGGGAATTTGGAGCTGCCGCCGTAGGATCGGGCGTTGCCCTCGAAGCGCCTGCGGGGTCGCAGGCTGAAGCCTTCAGCGCGCTCATTGCACTCGGCTACAAACCCGCTGAGGTCGCGCGCCTGCTCAAATCCGTGGACGCTTCGGTGCAGAAGACCGAAGAAATCATCCGCAAAGCTTTGCAGTTCGCGGCGGCAAAGTAGGCATGAGAGGCGACAGTCAAGACGCGGCGCTGGAAACGGCGGGCAGTGCAGCCGTTCAGGGAGTGGCCATCTGCGGTGCGCCGGCTCCACAGGCAAAAGGCTGCGCCCTGCGGCCGCTGACCGCGCTCACGGGTGCGCAATGATCGAGCAGGATCGCATCGTTTCGGCCGGCGTGCAGGGCGAGGAGGAGGTCTTCGACCGGGCCGTACGCCCAAAGCGCCTCGCGGACTACGTGGGGCAGTCGGCCGTCAAAACGCAGATGGAGATTTTCATCCAGGCCGCGCGCAAGCGGGCCGAGGCGCTCGACCATGTCCTCATCTTCGGTCCCCCGGGCCTCGGCAAGACGACGCTCGCGAACATCATCGCGAACGAACTCGGCGTGAATCTGAAGCAGACCTCGGGGCCGGTGATCGAGCGAGCCGGCGATCTGGCGGCTCTGCTCACGAACCTGCAGCCGAACGACGTTCTGTTCGTGGACGAGATTCATCGGCTGAGCCCCGCAGTTGAGGAAATCCTTTACCCCGCGATGGAGGATTTTCAACTCGACATCATGATCGGGGAGGGGCCTGGCGCGCGCTCGATCAAGCTCGATCTGCCGCCGTTCACGCTGGTGGGCGCCACGACGCGAGCCGGCTTGCTGACCTCGCCTTTGCGCGACCGCTTCGGGATCGTGCAGCGGCTGGAGTTCTACGATCAGCAGGATCTGCAGCGGATCGTGACGCGCTCGGCGGCCATACTCGGCGTGCCGGCGGACGCCGGCGGCGCCCAGCGTATCGCGCAGCGCTCACGCGGAACCCCTCGAATCGCGAATCGATTGCTGCGTCGGGTGCGCGACTTCGCGGAAGTGAAAGCCGGCGGACATATTACGGAGCAGGTCGCGCAAGCCGCACTCGACATGCTCGACGTCGATCCGCTCGGGTTCGACGTTATGGATCGCAAGCTGCTGCTGACGATCATAGAGAAGTTCGACGGCGGGCCCGTAGGCGTGGAGAGCCTGGCGGCCGCGCTGGGCGAGGAGCGCGGCACGATCGAGGATGTGATCGAGCCGTATCTGATCCAGCAAGGCTTCCTGATGCGTACCGCGCGGGGCCGCGTTGCGACGCGCAGCGCTTACCAGCACTTCGGGCTGAAGAGCCCCGAGCGTCCCGTGGGCGGCCTGGATCTGTTCGCGGAGTAGGCGGTCGTGAGCGGCGCAGGACGCATGACGGAAGGTAAAAACACGCGCGAGGCTTGGCCCGTGAGCAGACGTTTCGTGTGGCCCGTGCGCGTTTATCATGAGGACACGGACGGCCAGGGAGTCGTTTACTACGCCAATTACCTGAAGTTCATGGAGCGCGCGCGCACCGAGTGGCTGCGCGCGATGGGCGTGGAGCAAACTGCCCTCCTGCAGGAACACGGATTGATCTTCGCTGTCGTTCATATCGAAGCGAATTACCGCAGGCCCGCCCGATACGGCGAGCTGCTGCAGACGACGTGCGCCGTGGAGGATGCGGCGCGCGCGAGTCTAACGTTCAAACAGGAAATCTTTCGCGATCGCCTCGAGGGCGATCTGTTGCTGGAGGGGCGTGTGCGGGTGGCCTGTCTGGACGCCGCGAGTCACCGCCCGCGGGCGCTGCCGGCGTCAGTGTTGCAGGAGATCTGATACGTGACGAACAATCTTAATCCGCTGGATCTGGTGCTGCAGGCGAGCATCATCGTGCAGATCGTGATGGCGTTGCTGCTCATCGCCTCGGTCATCTCATGGGCGATCATGTTGCGCAAGCGCGCGGAGCTGCGGAAGGCCCGCGCCGACGCGGACCGTTTCGAGGAAGTGTTCTGGTCGGGCGGAGACCTTACGGCGATGTTTCGCTCCATCGATCAGAGCAGGCGGGTGACGAAGGGCATGGAAGCTATCTTTGAGCAGGGCTTTCGGGAGTTCTCGCGTCTGCGCCAGCAGGGCGGCGTCGCGGCGGCGCAGTTGATCGAAGGCTCCAGGCGCGGCATGAGAGTCGCCCTGCTCAAGGAGAGCGACCGACTCGAACATAGCCTCTCGATGCTCGCCACGGTCGGCTCTACGAGCCCCTATGTCGGCTTGTTCGGCACCGTGTGGGGCATCATGAATGCGTTCCACGGGCTTGGGAACGTACAGCAGGCGACCCTCGCAATGGTCGCGCCCGGCATTGCTGAGGCGCTGATCGCAACGGCCATGGGCCTGTTTGCCGCGATCCCCGCCGTCATCGCCTACAATCGCTACGCCGACCAGGTCAGCCGCATCGAACTGCGTTACGACACGTTTGTCGAGGAGCTCTCGACGATCTTGCAGCGCCACGCCGCCGCACCGCGCAGCGGTCATCCGGCGCCGCTCGAGGCGCACGCATGACCCCTTCGCCGAATCGGCGCGGCCGTCGGCTGATGGCCGAGATCAACGTCGTGCCGTATATCGATGTGATGTTGGTGCTGCTGATCATCTTCATGGTGACGGCGCCGTTGCTCACCCAGGGCGTGAAGGTCGATTTGCCGAAGGCCGGGGCGGAACCGCTGCCGGCGGATCTGATGCGGGAACATCAACCGCTGATCCTGAGCGTGGATGCGAGCGGCGCGTATTACCTCAACATCGGTAAGAACGAGGAAGCGCCGATCGACGAAGACACGGTGCTCGATCGAGTCTCCATGGTCCTGCGCCGGGAACCGAAGACGCCCGTGCTGGTCAAGGCGGACCAGCAGGTCGCGTATGGCCGCGTGGTCGCGGGCATGGTGCTGCTGCAACAAGCGGGCGCGGAGAAGGTGGGGTTCATCACCGACCCTGCTGAGATGAAGCGCGAGCGGCGGCGCAACTGAAGAAGCGGACGGCGCATGGCGTACAGCGGATGCTCACACAGCGCTCTCGCGCTTATTTCTTTGCCCGATCCCGATCGACGCGATGGGTGAATTTCTGCGACAGCATTGGGGCTATCTGCTTGCAGCGCTGCTTCTGCACGTGCTGTTTGCGGCCGTGTTCGGCGTAACGATGATCTCCATGTCGCGCAACGCACCGCCGGCGCAGCTTGCGATCCAGGCGGTCGTGGTCGATCAGTCCGTACTGAGCCGGGCGAGCCGCCAGCATCAGCAGCCTGAGCGAGAGCGAGAACAAGAGCAAGAGCAACTCCTGCAGCGCGAGCGCGAAGAGGCGGCCGAACAGCAACGGCGCGAAGCCGAGGAGCGTGCGCGGCGCGAAGCCGAGCAACAGGCCGAGCAGGCCAGACAACTCGAGTTGAAGCAGCGCGAGGAGGCTGAGCAGCGTCGCCTCGCCGAGGAGCAACACTTGCGCGAGCGTCAAGAGGCTGAGCGCAAACAAGCGGCGGAAGCGGAGCGGCAACGCCAAGCGGAGGCCGAGCGTAAACGCGTCGAAGAAATTCAACGCAAGCAGAAGGAAGCCGAACAGAAGCGCCGCGCCGCGGAGGAAGCCCAAGCCCAGCAGGCTCGCGAAGCGGAATTGCGTCAGCAACTCCAAGAGGAGGAAGGCCGGGCCCAAGCGGAGAACGCGGGCCTGCTGAATCAGTACATCGCGATGATCGAGCAGCGGGTCGTACGCAA
Source organism: Steroidobacter sp. (assembly GCA_036257205.1). Lineage (GTDB taxonomy): Bacteria > Pseudomonadota > Gammaproteobacteria > Steroidobacterales > Steroidobacteraceae > Steroidobacter. The sequence goes on from DATAFY010000284.1 coordinate 7,485, forward strand.
TTGGAATC
>DATAFY010000296.1:0-3101 GCA_036257205.1 Steroidobacter sp.
AAACGCAGACGGCGGCGGATCTCATGACGAATGCGCCGACGCCCGTTGGCGAGGATCAGCTCAAGGAGCTGCACGTTCGCGTGAAGCTGCCCGTCAAGGCGGACCAGTAGTCCTAGCAAGGGCGCGATTGCAGGCGCCGTACGGGTTGCGCGCCGCGGGCGCTCGCTGGACCATTGCCTGACGTGTTTGAGAAAGCCGTAAGCCGTAAACCTTGAGCCGCGCAGCGAACAATCCTGACGTCGCGTGCGTGATCCTCGTCCATGGTTTGTGGATGCTGGGATTCGAGCTGGGCGTGCTCAAGCGGCGTCTCGAAGCGGACTTGTCCTTGCGCGCAGTCCCGTTTTCATACGCTTCAGTGCACGGAGCGATGCAGGATCACGCGCGCAGCCTGAGCGCCTTCGCGCGCGCTCAACGCTGCCAGCGGCTGCATTTCGTTGGCCACAGCCTGGGCGGACTCGTCATCCTGCGCGCGTTGCAGCTTGCAGAGGAGTTGCCGCCGGGTCGCGCGGTGCTGCTCGGAACGCCCTTGCAGGGTTCGAGAGCGGCGCAGGGCGTTGCGCGTATTTTTCCGTTCGGCAAGACCATCCTCGGCGGCGCCGTCACCGAGGAATGCATCGATTGCGCCCCGCGACAGTGGTCCGGTCCGCGCGAGGTCGGCGTCATCGCAGGCTCGATGGGGGTCGGCCTCGGCCGAATGTTCGCCGATCTCGAGGCCGAACACGACGGCACGGTGATGGTGGAGGAGACGCGTCTGCCGGGCGCCAAGGATCACATCGTGCTCGACGCCTCGCACACCGGCTTGCTGTTTTCGGCCGAAGTGGCCGAGCAGACGGCGTATTTCTTGAAGGCTGGCGCGTTCAGACGCGGTTAGTGGCGAATGGCCGCTGGTCGCGAGCGGCTGCAGCGCCGGTCCTGGGACGCGAGCGAACTGCCGATGTCCCATCCCCGACTTCCGCGACTAAGCGTCAAATCTCCCCTAGCAGCTTTTTAAGCTCATACAGCGCCGCAAGCGCATCGCGCGGCGTCATCGAATCAGGCTCGATCTTCCGCAGGGCTTCGATGGCCGGATGCGGCGCCTCAGGCTGCGCAGCGAATTCGAACGCAAGCTCCTGCTGCGGGCGGGGGGCATGCGTCTGGGCCGACCTGCGCTCCAATTCGCGAAGATAGCGCCGCGCTGCGCTGATGACCGGCGCGGGAACGCCCGCGAGTGCGGCGACCTGCAGGCCGTAGCTTTGATTGGCGGGCCCTTCCTTCACTGTATGCAGGAAGATCAGCTTGTCGGCGTGCTCGGTCGCGTCGAGGTGCACGTTGCCGCACGCCTCCAGCTCGTTCGCGAGGGACGTCAGTTCGAAGTAGTGCGTCGCGAACAACGTGAATGCGCGGATGTTGCGTCCTGTGTGCGTGGCGCACGCCCAGGCGAGAGACAGGCCGTCATACGTGCTCGTGCCTCTGCCGATTTCGTCCATCAGCACCAGACTCTGGTCCGTCGCGTTGTTGAGAATGTTCGCCGCTTCGGTCATTTCGAGCATGAACGTCGAGCGTCCGCCGGCGAGGTCGTCTGACGCGCCGATACGCGTGAACACGCGGTCGATGGGGCCGATTCGCGCCGCTGCAGCAGGCACGTAGCTGCCGATGCGCGCCAGGATGACGATGAGGGCGGTCTGGCGCATGAACGTCGATTTGCCGCCCATGTTCGGACCGGTGATGACGAGCATGCGGCGCTTCGCGTTGAGCGTCAGGTCGTTCGGCACAAAGGGTTGATCGATGAATCGCTCGACGACCGGATGTCTGCCTGCGGTGATCTCGATCGTCGGCTCGTCGGTAAGCTCCGGGGCTGCATAGCGCAGCGTCGCCGCCCTTTCGGCGAGGTTGGCCAACACATCCAGCGAGGCGAGCGCCGCGGCGGTCGCCTGCAGGCTCGCGAGTTGCGCGATGAGCTGTTCGAGCAGCTCATCATAGAGCTGCTTCTCGCGAGCGAGCGCCCGATCGCGTGCGCCTAGCACTTTGTCCTCGAATTCTTTGAGCTCAGGCGTGATGTACCGTTCGGCGTTCTTCACCGTCTGACGCCGGTGATAGTCCGTGGGCGCTTTATCCGCAAGACTGCGATTGATCTCGATGTAGTAACCCTGGACTCGGTTGTAACCGAGGCGCAGATTGGCGATGCCGCTGCGTTCGCGTTCACGCGCTTCGAGGTCGATCAGATATTGGTCGGAATGTTCACTGATGCGTTTCAGCTCATCGAGCTCAGCATCGTAGCCCGGCGCGATCACGCCGCCGTCTCGCAAGATCGGGGGCGGGAACTCGACGAGCGCGCGCATGAGCAGCGCGTGCGTTTCAGGGTGCACCGCCGCTTGCGCCGTCAGCTCGCGTACCAGAGGCGAATCGACCGGAGCGAGCATGCGCTGCAGTTCCGGCAAACGGCCGAGCGCATCGCGCAGTTGGGCGAGATCGCGCGGTCGCGCGCTCTTCAGTGCGACGCGGGCCAGACCGCGTTCTATATCCCCCACCTGAGTCAGCAGCTCATGAAGCGCCGCGAACAGGCGATCGTGAATGAAGGCGCTTACGGCATGCAGCCGCAGCTCCACTGCGCGTCGATCGCGCAAGGGCCGATGCAGCCAACGCCGCAGTTCCCGGCCTCCCATCGCTGTCGCCGTATGATCCAGAACCGCGGCGAGGGTGCACTCAGGCCGGTCCGCAAGGCTGGCGTCCAGCTCCAGGTTGCGGCGGGTCGCGGCGTCGAGCAGCACCGCGTCGGTGCGCTCCTCAGTTCGTAATCCGCGCAGGTGAGGCAGCGCGCCCTTTTGCGTATCGCGCACGTACTGAAGCAGGCAGCCCGCGGCGCGAAGCGCGAGCGGACGCTCCGCGCAGCCGAATCCCGAGAGATCGCGCGTTGCGAATTGCTCGCATAGCGTGCGCACAGCGGTTTCAAGGTCAAAATGCCAAGGAGGCCTTTCGCGCACGAACGCGTTCAGCGCGCCGACCTGCTCGCGCTCGGGAATCAACACTTCGGCAGGCCGCAGACGTTCGATTTCACTCATCAGCGCTTCGAGGCCGCTCGCCTCCAGCACGCAGAACCGACCGCTAGAGAGCTCCAGCCAAGC
>DATAFY010000323.1:0-8659 GCA_036257205.1 Steroidobacter sp.
ACACTCGCGTGCTCACGGTGCACTCCACCGCCGACTCAAACGCTTGGCGACACGGAACAAGAGAGCTTTCGGGTCGGCGGGGCCCATGATGTAGGCGTGGCGCAACTAACCGACGCCGCATCGACCGGACCGCCGAGAGGGCAGGTTAGAGTGCGGCGCCTCGTCATGAGCGTCGAGAACGGCTATTGAGCCGGAAAACGCGCACGAGCCTTTAGACATCTTCGTCCGCTCTCGTGAGATACCAAGGCTTCGCCTCGCGCAACCAATCCCCACACAGCGATGCGAGCCTGATAAACACGGTCGTACTTCCCCGCTTGTGGTAGCCGGCCCGGCGCAGGCAGTGCAGAACCTTCTCATCCGCATGGATCTCGCACGTGACCACATAGGCGCCGCACGCGCGCGCGGCGCCCCGCAGAAGCTTCCACGCCGCAATTTGTTCGGTCGTGGAGCCTACGCACAGCGCATCCCGCACCACCAACATTCCATCGATGAGCTCGGTCACGAAGTAGGCGAGGAGTGATTGGGTTCCGGGGCGCAGCACGGCGAGCACGCGATTTTGATGAGCTCCGGGGCGCGCGAAAAAACGCCAATGCAGAAACGCCCTGTCTCGCACGCCTATGCAACGATCCACGCGAGAAACGCGCGACCACAGCACATCGAATCGCTCGTCCACCTCATCCAGCCACTCATGCGTGAATCGCGGATAGCCCAGCCGAGATACAGCGTCTGCACAGGTTGTGAGCAGATCTAAGAAAGCGCCCGCTGGCTTCGCCGCCCATTGGGGCGCCCGTCTGGCGAGATACGGCCAGAAGCGAACGATGGCGGCCATGCGCGGCCGCTCGAATTGGAAAACTCCCGCCGTTCGCTCACAGACGCGTCGCGATCGGTCGTTGGGAAGGCAGTACACGAAATCGCTGCGCATCAAGGCTGCGTCGTGTCCGGCCTCTGAGGCCGTATGAAAGGCGAGCAAGTCCAGCTTGATGCGTCTCAAAAACAGTCGACGATGTTCGGGCGCTACGGCGAAATCAACAAACACGGCGCCGAGCGCCTCCTCGCCGTTGATTAGAAAACGGCGTGGGGCGACGACGAGCAGCCCAACGTCCTTTGCCGTTGCGTGATCATGCAACAAGAATGCGCTGGCTGTGCCGGCAGGGTTCGCGACGTAGAACCACTCGTGCTTTGCTTGCATCTCCGCGGCGGGCTGCGGCCAGCAAAGCTCAAACGCCGCGAGAACGCGATCGCGGTGTTTCACCGGATCCAGTGCCTGAAATTCGTAGCGCGGCGCCGCGGACGTCGACTGCGTGAGGTGATCAACCTGAGTCTGGGGCGCAGGATGGTTCATGGTTGTCCCCTGTCTTTATCTTGCCCCACACTGGCGAGTGCGCCGAACTGCGCCAAGACGGCTTGCCGCGCGCCGTTCGATTGCTTGTGGCCCGTGCTTTATTTTCCGGGACATAGAGGTTGAACGCGAGACTGACGCGGCAGCTTACCGTATCGCAGAGAGAGCGGTGCGATGACGTGCTCGTCCTCTCGGTAGTGTGTTGGGAACTCGACGGGCGAGTGTCGGGGGCGTTTACACTCGCTGGCGACCGGCTTTGTACTGAAGCAGCCAATTGAAGCGCCCTTGAGTCTCGCGGCGCAGCGGAGCGCCGACTCTCGATGATGAAATCCGGCGCGTACTTGACGTGCAGACAGGTTCCTGCGGGAATCCAGGGCTCATACTCCAGGCGCGTGCTGGTAAGGTCGGTCATCCCTTGTCTTATGCCAGACGGAGGCGAAACGCCGTATTGCACGCCATGTCCCCGAATTCTCCCCCTTCAAACGAGATTCGAACGGACTGCGAAACGCAGCGCTATCGCGTTCAGCCTGGGGCTGTGCAGCAGGACAAAGCAAAGGCGCTGGCAGTCTGGCGTATGAGCGGCTTTGGCGGCAGTGCGGCGGAGCATCCCGGCAGGTACGAATGGTTTTATCGCAGCTCGCTGCATCAGCTCGCTCATATCAATTTTCTGGAATATGGCGATGAGGCGATCGGCTTTCTCGGCGTGGGCTTTCGAAAGTGGTGCGTAGCAGGAGAACCGATCACGGCAGGCGTACTGGTGGACTTTGTCGTTCATCCAAGCCATCGCACAGCGTTGCCGGCGCTCATGTTGCAACGGCACGGCCGCAGGCGAGCAAAGCAAAACGCACAGCTCCTCTACGGGCTGCCGGCCGCAAAGGCCGAGGCCATTTTCAGGCGCCTGGGCGGTGAGTTCGAGTGTCAGCTTCCGCGATTCGTTCGAATCCTGCGATCGAGGACGTATCTCGAGCGTCTGCTGCCGACGTGGTTGGCGTCGCCTTTGTCCCTTTTGATCGATTCGACCTCTATCGTCTGGACCTATGCGCGCCAGTTGTTTTCCCGAAGTGAGGGCGCGTGGCTGGAGCGCTTTGATGATCGCTTCGATGAGCTCTGGCGGCGCCTGGACAAGCGAGCGCGATGCATGGGCGTGCGGGATAGAGGGTTTCTTGAGTGGCGCTTCATGCAGCGATCCGAGCGTTCGTATCAGATTTTCGCCGTGACGGAGCGATCCAATCCGCAGCAACTACGAACCTATTTCGTCTGCGAGCGCAGCGCAGCGACGCTCGTGATCAAGGATCTCCTGCACGTCGGCTCAGGGAAGGAATTGCGCGACGCGCTGCTCAAGTTGAGCCTCTGCGCGCGAGCTCAGGGCGCCAGTGCGCTTTCCCTTGAAATCGCCGGCGACCGAGAAATCACCAACGCACTGCGACGAACGCAATTTTTCAAAAGGGACAGCAGGCCTTTGTTTGCGACTGTGAGCGAACACATTCGCGAAAAGATCAAGGATGCACGCTGGTACATCACCCAAGCCGACGAAGACATCTGATAGCGCGGGCCTTGTGCGGATGAATCGAAGGCAAATCAGTTGGAGTATGGCCGGCTTACTCGCCGGCGCCGCCGCCGCAACCTGGTGGGCCTCACGCCCCGCATCGCGCGCGCCGGCAGAGGCTGCGCTCGAACGCGGCCATGAACCAAAGGTCAGCGGCATGCGACTGAGAGAATTGGGGAGGACTGGACTTACGGTCTCGGAGGTGGGCTTTGGCGCGTGGGCGATTGGCGGTCAGTCCTATGGGGTCGTCGAGAAGAGTGAATCGCTTCGAGCTCTCGCGCGCGCTGAAGAACTCGGCTGCAATTTCGTCGATACGGCTGCTGTGTATGGCGAATCCGAGAGGATCATTGGGGAATTTCTGAGCGCTCGCCGTTCACGATGGATCGTCTCCACGAAATACTCCGGTCAACCGGCGGGGCTGGCGGCCACGGTCGAACGTCAGCTTAAAGATCTCGGGACCGATTACATCGATCTCTACCAGATTCACTGGTTCCCGCGCGGCAAAGACGCAGGACTGCTGGAGCAGTTGAGCGCGCTGAAACGCTCGGGCAAAGCCCGGTTTGTCGGCTTGTCGCTCTACACCGCGAAAGACGTCGAAGACGCTCTTGAGCATCCCGAGATTGACGGCTTCATGCTGGCCTTTAATCTGCTCGAGCCAGATCCATTCATGTCGTGCCTGCCTGCTATCCGCGCCGCTGGCAAAGCAGTGATCATCCGTTCTGCGCTGCGAGAGGGCTTTCTCGCGGGAAAATTCAAACGGGACGCCACTTTCCAGGATCCGACAGACCAGCGTCGCCGCTGGAGCCGTGAGCAAATCGCGCGGACCGTGGAGCAGGTCGAGTTATTCCGGTTTCTTGAAACTGATGCAGGCTCAATGGTTGCGGCCGCGGTGCGTTACCCCTTGAGCTTCCCAGAAGTCTCGACGGTGGCGATGGGAACGAAGTCTGTGGCGCAAGCGGAATCGAACTTCGGCCTCGTTCCGGGCGCCGCGCTGTCCCCAGAGAGTCTGGAGCGAATTCGGCGCTTGCAAATCGAATTGGGCCTGGGCGATCGTTGGATGAGAATCATGCGACGCTTTGGCTTGCGGCGCTAAAGACGTCGTCGAAGGCGCCTTCCTGTTCAACGCTTTGTTCGGGGGCGGCGATCCCCGGGCGCAGCGCTCTTTGGCGCAGCAACCTCAGTGCGCGCTGCAGCCAGTGTCTCGCGTATTCGAGCGCCTCTAGAGCGTTCCCCCGCGGTGAACTTCCGCATGCGACAGACTGCATGCGAGTGGGTTCCTACGCAGACTCGATAAAGCCGCGACTGGCCATCCTCGCCTAGGTGCGTTGTGATCGAGGCGCGGCCTACGAGCCCAGCTTGGCGAGAACGTACGCCACGATTCTATTTAGATTATCGAAATGTTGAGGGGCCATCTCGTCATCATCCACTTGGATGCCGAAGCGTGCCTGAAGAAAGAACACAAGCTCGAGGAATCCGGTCGAGTCGATTGCGCGCGCCTCTACAAAAGACTCACATGCGTCCACGCAGTGTGCTTCCTGGCCCAGCAGGAGGTTCTCGAGCAGAAACTGGCGAATGATATTGCGGATCTGTGCGGGCTGTAGCTTTGGGGCGATGAGCGGGTTCATCTACATTCCGCGTACGTTGACCTTGCCGTTGGGGCTGCGGGGTAGGGCGGCGAAGAACTCTACATGCTTTGGAACCATGTGCGGTTCGAGCGCCAGGGCGCAGTGACGTATGACGTCTTTTGCACTGTACTCGCAGCCAGCGCGACATACCACCAACGCCTTCACCGCCTGCCCGAGCAGCGCGTCCGGCACGCCGATGACGGCGCACTCGAGCACCCCCGGTAGTGTTGAGAGCACGTTTTCGACTTCGCGCGGGCTCACCTTTTCGCCGCGGCACTTGATGATGTCGTCCTTACGGCCCAGGAAATATAGGAAGCCTTCTTCGTCGCTGCGAAAAATATCCCCCGTGTACAGAACGCGCTCGCCCTCGATGGGTCCGGGACGCAGCCGTTCCCTGGTCGCCTCCGGGCGACGCCAGTAGCCGCGCATGACGTGGCTGCCGCGAACGACGAGTTCGCCCGTAGTTCCAGGCGGCAGCCGTTGACCGTCTGGATCCACGAGCCACAGCTCCTGGTTCGGCATGCCGCGCCCAATGCTCGTTGGTCTTCTGCCCAGCTCCTGGGGCGGCAAGTAGGACACCCGTTTACATTCCGTTAGGCCGTACATCGAATAAAACTCGGCCTGCGGAAACATGCGGCCGATTTCGAGGATCATGCGTTCCGGCAACGCCGCTGCCGTGTTCGTCGCCAAGCGCACGTTCGATAAGTCTTTTTGCGACAGATTGCGCAGGTTCGACAGCATGCTGAACATCGTCGGCACGCCCGGAAAGACGGTCACGCGCTCGCGGGCGACTACGTCCATGGCCTGGCTTGCAAACGCGAAGGACGGTTCCAGGACGATGGTCGCGCCTACCTCAAATCCGAGCAGCAGCTGATAGAGGCCGTAATCAAAAGAAAGAGGCAACGCGCAGAAGATGACGTCGCTCTCGCGCAAGCGCAGATATTCGACGATTGAGCGCATCGCCGAGACCATGTTGAGGTGTGTGAGCATCACGCCTTTGGAGTCGCCGGTAGAGCCTGAGGTGTAGATCAGTGCGGCGAGATCGGCATCGATGCCAGAGGGCTCAGGGCGGCAATCCGGCGCGCTCGCGCGCGCCTGCGCAAAATCAACTGCCAGCTCCAAAGGCGTTTGGGATCCAGACGGGTGGGTTCCGGTGCAGACGATGCACACAAGACCGGCAAGATTGCTGTCGACGGCGGTCAGCGTCGACAGCAATGACCACTCGGTGAATACAGCGCGAGGCTCGCAGTCTTGCAGAAGCCTTGCGAGCTTGTCGCGTTTCGTTTGAGGGTTGATCGGCACGAAGACCGCGCCGCATTCCAGCGTCGCGAGCATCGCAGCCGCGAACTCAGGGCGATTGTTGAGATACATAGCAACGCGGTCGCCCTTGAGCACCCCGCGTACGCGCAGGAAGGCCGCGAGCGAACGCGCGTGCTCGCGCAGTTGCGCATAGCTGAGACGGACCTGTCCCGCGATGAGCGCTTCTTTGTCGCCGAGGCGCTCGGCAGAGCGGCCGAAGCTGTGCTGGACTAGCATGCTCTGCCCGGTGCAATCGTTCAGGGTTCAATTTTCAAGCACGATCTCCGGAACCTTGCTCATCAGCACCGGCGGTCGATGCAGATACTGCGTCGTGCGGCGTTTGGTTTTGATGTCGTCGTAGATCAACTGTGCGCGCTGCTCGCTGACCTCGAGCACCCGAGCAAGCTCGGCGGCCGGAACGTCATGGTTGAGCGCCCAGAGCGCCAGGTCCATTTCGCGATACGGCAATGCGAAGTAGAACTCGTCCTGACCTTGCGGCAAGCTGTAAGTGTCTGTCGTCGGCGCCGCCGAGCAGATCCGCTCGGGCAGACCGAGGTGTCGCGCCATCGCGTAGACCTGCGTCTTGTACAGGTGAGCGATCGGCTTGACATCGGCGGAGCCGTCGCCGTTCTTGACGAAGAATCCCTGGTCGTACTCGAGTCGATTGGGCGTGCCAACGACCGCGTAGTTCAAACGGTCGGCATGGAAGTACTCGAGCGTCTTACGCAGTCGCTGCTTGAAATTGGTGGCTGCGACGACCTGCAAGTACTCCTGCAAACCGAGGCGTTCTTCGAACTGGCGCCCGTCAGGGGCTTGCGCGACGATGCGGAAATGATTGATGCGGCCCTCAAGTCCGCCGGTGAGCACGATTTTCATGCGCCAGCCGGGCCCGTACTCGGGCAGCACGCGACGGATCGCCTCATCCCGCCATTGATAGCAGCCGATCGCTTCGAGCGCCGGGGCGATATCGTGTTTCACATAGCGCACGCCGAGGTGCTCCGCGAGCAGCTGCCCGCGCACGGCGCTGTCGTCTGAGGAATCGCGCTCGGGAAGAATGATCGCGAAAACGCGTTCGGGTCCGAGCGCACGCACGGCGAGCGCGAGCGAGCAGGAGCTGTCGATTCCGCCGGAGATCGCGACCACGAGCCCACGACGCTTGAGCACCCGCCCGGTCGCGTCGCGCAGCTGTTCGGCGATCCGGTTGGCTTCAGCTTCCAGATCCAGATCGAGCGCTTTGAAGGAAAAATCAGCCGGCTTGTTGGTCACGATTGCTTTCTCTCCATCAATTCGATCCGCCGTACTTTGCCCGAGGAGGTCTTTGGCAATTGGGTTACGAACTCGACCGACTTAGGCACCTTGTAGCTTGCGAGCCGCTTGAGGCAATGCGTCTTGATCTCTCGCGCATCAAGCTGGCTGTTCGGCGCCAGCACCACAAAAGCGGCGATGGCCTGACCCAGCAGCTCATCATCCACGCCCACGACGGCCGCCTCCACCACCTGCTCGAGCTCCTGCAACACCTCTTCGACGTCCTTCGGATGAACGCGATGCGCGCCGGTCTTGATGATGTCGCTGCGCCGCCCGGCGAGATACAAATATCCGTCCTCGTCCTGATAGCCCAGATCGCCGGTTTTCAGCCAGCCCGCGTGCGTGACAGCCTTCGTGGCGGCCTCATCGCGCCAGTAACCTTGCATGATGTTCGGGCCGCGCGCCCACACCTCGCCGATTTCCATCGGCGCCGCCGTTGAGCCGTCCTCGCGGCGGATCTCGAGCTGTACGCCGGGCACCGCTACACCCACCGAGCCGATCTTGGCGTCCAACATGTCCGGAGCCAGATAACTGAGCCGAGCGGTTGCTTCAGTCTGCCCATACATCACGTAGAGGCGCGCCGATGGAATGGCGCTGCGTAGACGCTGGGTCAACGCTGGCGACATCGCGCCGCCCGCTTGTGTGAGATAGCGCACGGTGGACAGGTCGTATTTGCGCAGATCGACGCGGCTGAGCAGCAGTGCGAACGTTGAGGGGACTCCGGCGAACCCGCTGACTTGCTGTCTCGCGAGGTTCTCCACCACTAGGTGGGGATATACGAAGTTCGGCTCCAGCACGATGCGGCCGCCGCACTGGATATGACTGTGCAACACGGAGGCGCCGTATGAGTAATAGAACGGCAGAATCGACAGCACGCTGTCGTGCTCGTGGAGAGACAAGTATTGAACGATGGCGGCGTTATTGCTCGAGAGGTTGCCGTGAGTGAGAACGACTCCCTTCGGGCGTCCTGTCGTGCCGGAGGTGTACAGAATGCACGCGGCCTGAGATTCCTCGTTGGAAAGGCGTGTGAGCGGCGGTTGCGCGGCGTTGATGACCTCTTCGAATCGCACCGCCGGGCCCAGATCGGGGTCGAAAGCGTCTGGGCCGACCGTGATGACGCGTGGTCTGGGCGCAAGCTGAGCAAGCGCCTCAGCCGCGTCGCTTCGTGCTTCGGCGACGAGAAAGGCCGCGCCGCTATGACCAAGCCATGAGACGAACTCGCGGGATTTGGCTGCCGCATTCAGCGTGACTGCGATGCCGCCGGCGAGGAGCGTGCCGTAGATCGCTGCGATGCAATCCGCCGAGTTGTTCAGCAGCAGCGCGACGCGATCGCCTCTGTGTAGTCCTTCGCGCTGCAGATAGCCTGCAAAGTGCTGCGCCGTTTGCCAAAGGGCGGCGAAGCTTACGCGCACATCGGCGCGTTGCACGGCGCAGCGTTCAGGGAATCTCGCTGCGCTGCGCTCGAGGTTGGCTACGACGGATGGCGCGTATTGCACGATGGGGTTGCTGGCCGCTTGCGTTCGATGAAGGCGACGATCGTCGTGA
>DATAFY010000339.1:0-5722 GCA_036257205.1 Steroidobacter sp.
TAACAGCTGGCCGGAGGCGGCGCTTTTTCGCCTACTCCAATCCGCGATCCTCATCCGCAGTCCGCCACGGTCTTCGTGATAGCATTCCGCACCTTGAAATCCAGTTACGGAGTCCAGTCGATGTCGACAGCGCTAAAGCTCGATGTGCCCGCGCAAGGCCAGAAAATTACGGTTCAGAACGACGCATTGATCGTGCCGGATCAGCCGATCATCCCCTTCATTGAAGGCGACGGCACTGGCCCGGACATCTGGCGGGCTTCCGTGCGAGTCCTCGATGCGGCCGTCCAGAAAGCCTACGGAGGGCGCCGAAAAATTCACTGGATGGAAGTTTATGCAGGTCAGAAATCCAACGATCTGTTCAATACCTGGTTGCCCGACGAGACGGTTGCCGCGTGCCGCGAATATCTCGTTTCGATCAAGGGCCCGCTCACCACGCCCGTCGGCGGCGGCATTCGTTCGCTGAACGTCGCGTTGCGGCAGATGCTGGATCTCTATGTCTGCCTGCGCCCGGTGCGCTGGTTCAAAGGGGTGCCCTCGCCCGTCAAGAAGCCTGAGAAAGTGGATATGGTGATCTTCCGGGAAAACACCGAGGACATCTACACGGGCATCGAATTCGAAGCGGGTACGCCCGACAACAAGAAGTTCATGGAGCTCATCAAGCAGGCGTTCCCGAAGCACTACGGCAAGATCCGTTTCCCGGAGACTTCCGGCGTCGGCATCAAGCCGGTGTCGCAGGAAGGCACGGAGCGGCTCTTCCGTGCGGCTGTTCAGTACGCGATCGCGAACAAGCGCAAGAGCCTGACGATCGTGCACAAGGGCAATATCATGAAGTTCACGGAAGGCGCCTTCCGGAACTGGTCGTACGAACTCGCCGAGAAGGAGTTTCCGGCTCAGACCTACACCTGGGAGCAGTGGGAGCGCACGAAGGCGGCGAAGGGCGAGAAGGCCGCCAACGAGGAGCAGGATGCTGCAAAGAAGGCCGGCAAAATCATCATCAAGGACGCGATCGCCGACATCACGCTGCAGCAGGTGCTCACGCGGCCCGATGAGTTCGACGTCATCGCGACGATGAACCTGAACGGCGATTACCTGTCGGACGCGCTCGCAGCGCAAGTGGGCGGCATCGGCATCGCCCCGGGCGGCAACATCAACTACTTGACCGGCCACGCGGTATTCGAAGCCACGCATGGGACCGCGCCAAAGTACGCGAATCAGGATAAGGTCAATCCCGGTTCTGTCATTCTCTCGGGCGAGATGATGTTGCGCTACATGGGCTGGGTCGAGGCCGCCGACGCGATCATCAGCGCGATGGACAAGACGATCGGTCAGAAGACCGTCACTTATGACTTCGCACGTTTGATGGAGGGCGCCAAGGAAGTGAAGTGCAGCGAGTTCGGGGATGCCCTTATCCGCAACCTGTGAATGTGTTCGTAAGTTTACGAAACGGTAGACCGTAGCCTTTAGGCTCTCGGTCCGAGACGGGGCGCGCAGGCGCCCCGTGTTCTTTCGGCCGCGGCTTCTCTATCCTGGACAGCGACTCGCAAAGGTTTGCAGCAATTCTCGGCGAGGTTGATGGTGCTCTCTCTTCAGCCTACAGCGTATAACCCACAGCCTACAGCCCTCTCGCCGCGCGACGCGCTCGTGGAGGAGACCGCATCGGCGCTCGTTCAGGCGTTTGCCGAGTACAACGCGGAATACCGCGCCATCACCCGCCGAGCGCCGCAGCGCTTCGAGTTGCGCGATTGGCGGGGCAGTCAGCGCGATGCGGTGGAGCGCATCGAGTTGTATGACAAGTTCGTGAATCGCGCGGTCGAGCGGATGCGCGCGAAACTCGGGGACGAATCGACGGAGCGAGCGATTTGGAGCAGCATCAAGCGACGCTTCAGCGAGCTTATCGAGGCGCTGCCCGATCGCGAGTTCGACAAAACCTTTCTCAATTCCGTCACCCGCCGCATGTTCGGAACGGTCGGCGTGGATGCGGCGGTCGAGTTTGTTGCCCTCGATCTCGATCCGATCGCCTCGATCACCTCCGCCATCGAGACCAATGCCTACGTCAATCGCGGCTCGCTCGAATTGCTGTTCGAGGAAGTGCTCGTCGATTTTCGGTTCCGCACGCCGTACGTGGACTTCGACCGGAGCGTTCGCATCATCACGAACGAAGTGCGCGAACAGCTGGAAGCCGGTGCGGATGCAGCGCACCCGCCGCCTCATGTGGATCAGATCGAGTTCATCCGAACCATCTTCTTCCAGATGACGCGCGCGTACATCGTGGGACGGATGTCTGGTCCCGGATGGATGCGGCCGTTCGTGCTCGCAATGAAGAACTCCGAAAGCGGAGTGGTGATAGACGCTGTGATGATGGATGAAAGTTCGGTCAGCGTCCTCTTCAGCTTTACTCGCTCCTACTTCCACGCCGATCTGGCGCAGGTGGGCCAAGCGGTGGTCTTCCTAAAGAGCATCCTGCCGCGCAAACCGATTAGCGAGCTCTACACCGTCCTAGGGCGCGCGAAGCAGGGCAAGACGGAGCGTTACCGCGAACTCTTCCGGCATCTGCAACAGAGTTCGGATCATTTCGTACACGCACCGGGCGACAAGGGCTTGGTGATGATCTGTTTCACATTGCCCTCCTTCGACGTGGTGTTCAAGATCATCCGCGATCGCTTCGCCTACCCGAAGAACGTACTGCGCGAGGAGGTTCTGCAGAAATACGAACTGGTCTTCAAGCACGATCGCGCCGGACGCCTCGTGGACGCACAGGAGTTCAAGCGCCTGAAATTCCCGAAAGCTCGATTCTCTGAAGCCCTGCTGGAAGAGCTCAAAAGCGAAGCGCCAAGCACCGTACTCTTCGAAGAGGACGAGCTGCTGATCGGTCACGTGTACATCGAGCGGCGCATGACTCCGCTCAATCTATATATACGCAATGCGTCGCCCGCGGACGCCGAGCGCGCCGTCATCGACTATGGCCAGTGCATCCGTGATCTCGCAGTCACGAATATCTTCGCCGGCGACCTACTGCTGAAGAACTTCGGCGTCACCCGCCACGGTCGAGTCATCTTCTACGACTATGACGAGCTATGCACCGTCACCGACTGCCGGTTTCGCGACATACCGAAGGCGCAGCATGAAGAGGACGAGATGCGCGCAGAAGCTTGGTTCCACGTGAACGAGAACGACGTCTTCCCGGAGACGTTTATCCAGTTCCTCGGTTTCGACGCACGCCTCAAGGAGGCGTTTCTAACGGTGCACGCAGACATCATGACAGCCGAGTGGTGGCGGAGCGTTCAGCAACGGCTCCTGGAAGGCGAGCTCCTGGAAGTGCTGCCATACCATCGTCACCGCGTTCGGGTGTTCAGCAGCATGTGATTCACTGATCCACCCCCGACCGACCAGTAGTGATTGGCGACCACGCATGCAGCGCGTATTTATCGTCCTCGGCGCCGTCATCGTACTGATTGGCGTCGCCTGGCCCTGGTTGTCGAAACTGCCGCTGGGGCGACTGCCCGGCGATATCGTGATCGAGCGGTCTGGATTTCGGTTCTTCATGCCGATCACGACGATGATCATCGTCAGCATCGTCCTGTCGCTCATCCTGTGGCTGCTGCGGCGGTGAACGGCCGGAAGGCTCAATACAGGATGGCTAGAGCATGGCTGAGATCGGCGATCTGATCGGTCGAATCCTCGACGCCAAACGACAGGCGGACGGTTGAATCCGACACCGCCGCCCATTCACGCTCCTGCACCGTCAAATCCCTCGGCGTCATCAACTCGCCCGGTAGAACGAGCGACTCAGTCGAGCCTAAGCTCGCCGAGATCGCAAACAGCTCAAGCGCTTCGCAAAAGCGGCGCGCGTGCGTGCGGTCGCCCTTGAGCTCGATCGTCACGAGCGTTCCGCCGTCGCGCATCTGACTGCTCGCCAGTTCGCGCTGCGGATGCGAGTCGAGTCCCGGATAGCGTACGCGGTTGACGGCCGGGTGCGATTCAAGGAATTGCGCGGCTGCCAGCGCATTCTCGTATTGCCGCTGATAACGCAGCGTGTAGGTCTTTAGGCCGCGCTGGATCAGAAAGGCGGCGTGCGGATCGAGCGTCGCGCCGAGCACGATGAAATCGGACCGCATCAAGTCGATCAGCTCGCGCCGGGCGATGACGGCGCCGCCCATCACGTCGCCATGACCGGAGGCGTACTTCGTGAGGCTGTGCACGTAAACATCGATATCAAATTGACCATGGTTGTGAAAACCCGCAAATGTGTTGTCCAGCAGCGTGAGCGCGCCGTGCTCGCGCGCCGCCGCCGTGATCCGGGTCAGGTCCGCGATCTTCAGCACAGGGTTGGACGGCGATTCGAAGATCACAACTCGAGTCGGCCTGCTCGCCAGGGAGCGTTCGACGGCCTCCGAGTCCTCGAGTGACAGCATCGTATGCGAAACTCCATATCGCGCGAGAAGACGACGAATCATGTAACGGGTCGGCTGATACATCTCTGCGAACAACACTACGTGGTCGCCCTGCTTGCACAAAGCAAGCAGGGCCAGATTCACCGCGGCGACCCCCGATGCGGTGAGCAGGCATGCATCGCGGCCCTGAAGGTCCGCAAGCGTGCGTTCGAGCTGCTGAAGCGTGGGATTCGACACGCGGGAATAGGCAAATCCTTGACGACCGCCGCGCGCGTACAGCGCGTTTTCCTCGACGTTGTCGAACGTGAATTTGACGGATTGATAGATCGGGGCGATGAGCGGCCGATTATCGGACGGAACGATCACTTCAGGCGGGTGATTCAGGCGCGTGGCGTCTTTCATAGCCGGCTCTGCGGAAGACCAGTGATGCCGCCAGAGTACTCCTTCGCTCTCACACCCTCACGCACGAGTTCGCAAGGAACCCGCCTGTGCATCGGGCCCGGGGCGATTCGCCCCAACATCGCAGCGACTGCACAGACGGCAGTCGCGGCCGGTCCGTCATTTGGGTTGCATCCGGCAGAGACGATCCGCGGCCTCCTCGAGCGTCGAATCGTTTTTTGCAAAACAGAAACGCAAGACCCGCAGCTTGGGGGGCGCGTCATAGAAGGGGGACATTGGGATGGATGCGACGCCAGCCTCGCGTAGAAGCACATCCGCGAACGCCGCATCTTCCTTGTCCGAAAGCGCGCTGTAGTCGAGCAGCTGGAAGTAGGTTCCGGCTGCGGGCGTCCAGGTGAAGCGCGAATCGCGCAGGCGATCGAGAAACAGGTCGCGCTTGCGCTGGTAGAAGGCGCTAAGGTTCGCGCTGTGTTCCGGCGCTTGCTGGAGGAAATCGCCAATCGCGTGCTGCAGGGGCGTCGCGACGCTGAACGTATTGAACTGATGCACGCGACGGATTTCACGCGTCCTCTCGGGCGGTGCGAGAACGTAGCCCACGCGCCAGCCCGTCGCGTGCATGGTCTTGCCGAAGGAGAATACCGCCGCACCGCGTTCGAACAACTCGGCGCTTCCCAGGATGCTTGCATGCGAGGCGTCATCGAACACCATGTGCTCATAAACCTCGTCCGCCAACACCATGGCCGCGGTCGGGCGAAGGATTTCCGCAAGCGCCTCCAGATCTGCCCGCGTAGCCACCGTAGCGCACGGATTGTGCGGGGTATTCAGGATCACCAGACGAGTGCGATCTGAGATCCGCCCCCGCACTTGATCCCAATCGATGCGGAAGGCCGGCGGCGTGAGCGCAATGTGAATTGGCCGCCCTCCGGCCAGAA
>DATAFY010000363.1:0-3749 GCA_036257205.1 Steroidobacter sp.
GGCGTCGCGAGTGTCAAGCGCATCTACGGCGACTGGACTCAGCCGCTTCTCGGCGGCTGGAAAAAGGTGCTGCTCGACCACTCGATCACCCCCGTCCAGCAGTTCGCATACACGACAGGCAAGAACGCGACGGACAGTGCGCTTATCATCGACGCCATGGATCTGCTGTACACGCGTCGTTTTGGCGGCTTTTGCCTGGTTTCGAGCGACAGCGATTTCACGCGATTGGCTGCGCGCATCCGCGAAGAAGGCCTGACCGTCTATGGCTTTGGGGAACGCAAGACGCCAGAGCCTTTCGTGTCGGCATGCGATAAGTTCATCTACACGGAAGTCCTGCGAGTGCCTGCGGCGTCGCCGCCGGCGGCTGAGCCAAAAGCTGTTCCAGGCAAAGATGAGCGAACTTCACTGATCGGCTTGATCGCGAGTGCGATAGATGACGTTTCGGAAGACGATGGTTGGGCGAACCTTGGCGCCGTGGGGAGTACGATCACCAAGCTGCGTCCGAGCTTCGATCCGCGGCTACACGGGCAGAAAAAACTGAGCGACCTTGTGAGGTCCCTGCGCGAGTTCTCAGTTGAGGAACGAGGCGGTCCCGATGGAACGGCGAAGTCGATTTATGTGCGGAATCGATGATTGCTCGAGCAACGGCAGGACGCCAACGGGACAGATCTGATCTGTCCCCTTCTCGCCGCGCTTTGTTTGCAACTGGCGACGTTCACGCGCGCGAAGTGAGCGATGTCTTCATGTGACGAGCTTCACAGTTCGCTGGACGAGAGCAGCGGATTTGCGCTGCATCTCAGGCGTCCAGAGAACGGCGTAGTCATAATCCCGTCGCACTCTCGGGGCGGCGTATTCCGCTTTTGACTGCAAGTCCGATGGAACGCATGGGCTCGCGCCGGCGCATGCGGTCCACATGAGCTGATGCGCGAGAGCAGCAAAGGGACGCTTGGTTCCCCGAGCGCCACCGGGTGTACATGTCGGACGGACCCGCCGTCGCATGATGAACGATAAGGCTCGCCTGTCTGGAGGTTCGCGTAGGTTTGTGGGAGTGCATCATGGTCCTGAATCGAAGCATCATCGTCGCCGCAATATTCAGTCTCGCATTGACCCTCGGCTCTGCCGCTCAGGCGAGCTCGGAGAAGCAAATTCCGCCGGCGAAGGCGGTGAAGCAGGCCGAGGCG
The DNA here is from genome assembly GCA_036257205.1 of Steroidobacter sp. Classification (GTDB taxonomy): domain Bacteria; phylum Pseudomonadota; class Gammaproteobacteria; order Steroidobacterales; family Steroidobacteraceae; genus Steroidobacter. Next base: position 1,182 of record DATAFY010000363.1, read on the forward strand.
AAATTCAAGCGCCTGATCAAGGAAGGCGAGGATCGGCCATCAGTCTATGAAGCGCGTCTGGAGCTGGCGCAGGCGCTGCGCAACCTCGACTCTTGCGACGTCCACGACCGCATGGACAATGAACTCGCCGCGATTGCGACATGGATTGAGCACATCGGAATTCCCGTTCGCATCAATCCACAACTGATTTACAACGAGATCGGCCGTACTGCGCAGGCGCGGGCGTATTGCACGGAAAACGAGGAGCTGCAGAAATCGCATCATGAGGCCGCGCTGCGCGCCTTCGAGCGCGCCCGAGAGGCTGCCAGGCAGGACCATGATGCTCTGAGCGAGGCGGTCACACTGTTCAACGCCTCCGCATCCGCCGAAGCCCTCGGGGATTTGCCGCGAGCAATCGGCCTCATGGAGCAGGCATGTGCGATCGATCGTGAGTATGGCCTGCACGAGAACTACATGGAGGACTATCGCGCGCTCGTTCGTCTCCAGGACGCGAAGCGCGGCGTCGAGACGCCTCCGGAATCGCTTGACCGGCACTTCGCCGCTCTCGCTGAAGACAAAGTGGCTTTGTCTTTCAAGGCCGTGCACGGCGACCGACAACGCTATCGAAGCGAGATGCGCAAACTGACAATGACAGGCGGCCAGCGACAGGAGCAAAAGATGGAGCTGCAGTATTCCAGCGCCATCTCAGTGAAGGATGATCTGGTTACGGTTTCCATGCAGCCGGCCGACTCCAAAATCGATGGACGCGACGTCAAAAGCGTCGCCGCGGACGCGGCGAATCTCACGCCAGAAGATCTGATCGCACGTCTGCTCGCTCAGCCTCTGTCCTACACCGTCAAGACCAGCGGTGAGTTTGTCGGCGCGACTGGCCTTGCGGAAATGCGCACACTCGTGCTCGCCAGGATCGATGAATCGTTGGCTGGCGCGGAAGCCGCCGACCAGCGCGCACGAGCACGCCAACTCGCGGACAAATTGCTGTCCGACGCAATGATCAATCAACAGATTGCGGACGAATGGGCGATGGCTGTGGGCTGGTGGGTCGACGCCGAACTCGATCTGGGCGACTGGTACACGCTCGACGTGGATGCTCCGCAATTGCTGCTGCCGGACTCGACGCTGAAGTACACATACTCTTTCAAGGTCAACAGACGACTTGCCTGCAATGGCGGCGACGCGAAGAAATCCTGCGTGGAATTGATCATCGAGGGGAGGCCCGATCGCGGGCAATTCGCCGACTACATGGTAGCGGCGATGACTCAGCTGGCTGGCAAGCAATCACGCAAGCAGATGCGCTGGTTTCGCGACCGGCTTGCCGAAGATGCAGAGATGGTGGAACGCCACGTGCTCGTTGTCGAGCCTGGCACGCTTAAGACATATCGACAGCTGAAGACCAAGCGGACGTATGTATCGGCTGGCGAACGAAGCGGCAGCCCTAAAGTCGAACAACAGACGTTGCTTGCCGAGCTTCAGCCGCCGCTCTCCGAGCCGAAGCGAGCCCAACCGTCCGCCAAACCAACGCGCTCGACACGCAACGCCACAGTCAAGGCGAAGTGACCGAGTGCGGGCGCACTCCGCGATGGGTCTCGGTAGGTGGTGCTGGGCCGGGGAAACCTCAGGGACAGATTTATTTTTCCTGGCGCTGCGGTAACCTCGAAACCCCAGAGACAGATCTATTTTCCCTCGTTGGGAAAGTTGCTCGGGTTAGAAGTCGCATCGGGGTCTGCCGCGTGGTCGATGCAGGATGCGTTCCCCGATGCGCTGCTCCACACAGCATCTTCGTCTGTGGACTCATGCGTCAACAGAGTCGAGCGATGTCGAGCTGCAGCACTGAACGCCTGCTTACTGCTTGCACACGAGGACGATCTTGCCTGTCACGCCTCCCTTGCCGAGCAACTCGTGCGCGCGTCTTGCCTCGGCAAGAGGAAATCGCTGCGCGACGAGCGGCTTGATCTTCTGTTGCCTGAGGAGCTCGAACAGGGCGATCAAGTCTTCCCGAAACAATGCCGGCCTCAGCCGTTTGAGCCACTGGATGCTGTAGGGGACGACGCGCTTGCGGCCCGGGAGAAGCCAGCCGCCGGCAATGTACAGACCGAAGATGCGGATTTCACGAAAGCGATGCCGACGATCTGAACGACCTGAACTCACTCGTCCCCCACGTACCGACCCCGTCAGGCCATAGGCCACTACCCTCCCGCAAGGACGCAGAGCCTCGCGGGAACGCCAGATATGCGCGCCGCCGATGCTGTCGAAGACGGCGTCCACGCCCTCGCGCGTGAGGCGGCGAATCTCTTTCACGAAGTCGAGATGCTCGTAGTCGATCGGGATTGCACCCAGCTCGGAAACGGCCGATGCCCCTCGCGATGAGCAGGTACCGTACATCTCCAGTCCGGCGAGGCGTCCAAGCTGCAGTAGCGCAGTGCCGACCCCACCTGCCGCGCCGTGAATCAACACGCGCTGGCCCGGGCTAACCTGAGCGGATCGATGCAGCATCTGATACGCGGTGACGTAGTTCAGCACGAGGCTGACAGCTTCGGCGGGGTCCAACTCCGGTGGCGCCGGAACCAGCTC
>DATAFY010000371.1:0-5271 GCA_036257205.1 Steroidobacter sp.
ACAACTCCTCTTCGCTCGCTTGCCGCGTCGCCCGCACGGTCGCGAGAATGCCGCCGCCCGCGCGCGCAATGTCGTCGTATGTCGCTCCACGCAGCCGGGCCGCGAACTCATTGGCGCGATTGCCCGCGTACACCAGATGGGTGTGGCAGTCGATCAGGCCGGGCGTGATCCACAGGCCGGACGCTTCAGTGACGGCGTCAGCGGACCAACGCAGCGCATCGAACTCGGCCCGGGCGCCGACCCAGGCGATCCGACCATCTCTGAGCGCGAGCGCGCCGTCTCTGATCTCGCCGAGGTCTGCACCCGTCATGGTGGCGAGTGAAGCGCCCAGCCAGACCCGATCGAAGTTGAACTCGTTCATGTCAGGGCAGGATGAAAGGATAAGGCCAGAGTGTGCGTGCTACTAACTGCTGATCGCGAACCGCTTCTATACTCCCTTTCATGTCCCTGCAATCCCGGTATCGCTTTGCGATGGCGTGGCTGCCTGCCGGTTGGCGGCGCAACGTGGTCGTATCCATCGATCCTTCCGGCGACATCATCGACATCTTGCCAGAGGACGTGGTGACGACGGCGCGGCTCGTCAACGGGGCGGCGATTCCCGGCATGCCAAATGTACACAGTCACGCATTTCAGCGCGCCATGGTTGGGCTTGCAGAGAGACGCTCGTCGCATGCGGACAGCTTTTGGTCCTGGCGCGAAACGATGTATCAGCTCGCAAGCCGCATGACGCCGGAGCTGCTCAACGCCGTCGCGGCACAGTTGTATGCGGACATGCTGAAAGCGGGTTACACGTCCGTCTGTGAATTTCACTATCTCCACAATCGCCCCGACGGTGGCGCTTACGATGATCCGGCGGCGATGTGTCAGGCGCTGATGGATGCGGCCGCGAACGCCGGGATCGGTCTGACTTTGTTGCCGGCCCTCTATCAGACGTCGGATTTCGGAGGCGCCGCACCCACTCGCGAGCAGCAGCAATTCACGCTAGCCACCGACGCATTTTTGGCGCTGCTCGACCGGCTGCGGTCGACGTCGCCGCACTGTGCGCAGGTCGAGATTGGCGTTGCTTTGCATAGTCTGCGTGCGGTGCCGCCGCAGGCGCTTGGGGAAGTGCTGCAACTGACGCGCGACAGCAAGACGATCCATATTCATATTGCCGAGCAGGAGCGCGAAGTCGAAGCCGCGCAGCGCGCGCTCGCCCGTCGTCCGATCGAGTGGTTGCTCGAGAATGCGCACGTCGACGAACGCTGGTGCCTTGTGCACGCGACGCATGCAACCCAGGAAGAGCTCGACGGCATGGCGGCGAGCGGCGCCGTCATCGGCCTATGTCCGACGACGGAGGCAAATCTCGGCGACGGTGTGTTTCCGCTGCAAGCCTGGCTCGGTGCGAGCGGCTCGTTCGCGATCGGTTCCGACAGTCACGTCACTGTGTCGCCCGCCGAGGAACTGCGCTGGCTCGAATATCAGGCGCGGCTTGCGCGCAAGCGGCGCAACGTGCTCGCGACGGATGCGGAGCCCTCGACGGGCGGCGCGTTGTGGCGCGAAGCGTGCGAAGGAGGAGCTCGCGCGAGCGGCCGCTATATCGGCGCGTTAGAAGCCGGCGCCCGGGCCGATATCGTCGTCATCGACTTGAATGCACCCCTGTTCAGCGGGCGCACTGATGACGCGATCATCGACACCTTCGTGTTCGCCGGCGGCCCGGATGTCGTTCGTGATGTGATGGTCGGCGGCCGCTGGCTCGTACAGGATGGACGCCACTACGCAGAGACGGCTGTGTCGGCGGGCTACAAGCGGGCGATAGCGAAGCTGGTCGGCGGCTAATGGCTCGTGAATCGCGACTTTGCGTTGCCCGTTTATGGGTGTCGAGACTGGATGGTGGTACGTAGAGAAGGCCGGCCGCAAAGCGTCCATTCGTTGTTCCCGTTAGGTGCGTCTTGGCGAAAACGGCCTACTCGGCTGCGCCTGTTGCCATACAACGTCTAAGGCGGGACCATTCGCATGCCGGCTGCCCGGCAGCATCTGAGGTTCCGCCATCCGCTGACTGCCAACCGTTCCAGAAAGCCATGCACGCAAAACTCTCTGCCTTCTTGCGGCGCGCCGGCGCGCGACCTGTACGGGCGCCCCGCGGTTCGCAGCTCACGGCCAGACATTGGCTCACTGAAGCGCCGCTGCGCATGCTCATGAACAATCTCGATCCGGAGGTGGCGGAGAATCCTGACGAGCTGGTCGTGTACGGCGGAATCGGGCGCGCAGCGCGCAATTGGGAATGTTTCGATCGGATTGTAGAGACGCTTCGCACGCTCGCGGCGGACGAGACGCTGCTGATTCAATCGGGCAAACCCGTCGGTGTGTTTCGTACGCACGAAGATGCTCCGCGCGTGCTGCTCGCAAACTCTAACCTCGTGCCGAAATGGGCAAACTGGGAGCACTTCAACGAACTCGATCGGCGCGGGCTCATGATGTTTGGGCAGATGACCGCGGGTTCGTGGATCTACATCGGAAGTCAGGGCATCGTGCAGGGCACCCACGAGACGTTCGTCGAAATGGGGCGTCGTCATTATGGCGGCGACCTCAAAGGCAAGTGGATTCTCACCGCCGGACTCGGCGGCATGGGCGGCGCGCAGCCGCTGGCCGCGACGATGGCCGGCGCGAGCATCCTGTGCATCGAGTGCCAGCAGAGCCGCATACAGAAGCGGCTCGACACGAAGTACCTTGACGTCCAGGCGTCATCGCTCGATGCCGGCCTGCGCATGATCGAGGACGCGGCGACGAGCGGTCGCGCGGTTTCGGTCGGCGTTCTTGGGAACGCCGCGGAACTCGTGCCCGAACTGGTGCGCCGCAACGTGCGGCCGCATGCGGTCACGGATCAGACGTCCGCGCATGACCTAGTCAATGGGTATCTGCCCATTGGCTGGCCCGTGGAGCAATGGCTCGAGATGCGCATTCGCGACCCGGCGACGGTCGCCAAGGAAGCGCAGCGGTCAGCTGCGGTCCACGTACGCGCCTTGCTCGACTATCATCGGATGGGTGTGCCGGTGTTCGACTACGGCAACAACATCCGACAGGTCGCGTTCGACGAAGGTGTGAAGAACGCCTTCGATTTTCCGGGGTTTGTGCCCGCCTACATTCGTCCGCTGTTCTGCCGCGGCGTCGGACCGTTCCGCTGGGTCGCGCTTTCCGGCGATCCGCAAGACATTTACCGCACCGATGCGAGAGTGAAGGAGCTCATCCCGGACGATCCACATTTGCATCGCTGGCTGGACATGGCTCGCGAACGGATCAGCTTTCAAGGGTTGCCCGCGCGCATTTGTTGGGTCGGCTTGGGGCAACGACATCGACTCGGGCTGGCGTTCAATGAAATGGTCGCAAGGGGCGAATTGAAAGCGCCGATCGTCATCGGCCGCGACCATCTCGATTCAGGTTCGGTCGCAAGTCCAAACCGCGAAACCGAAGCCATGAAAGACGGCTCGGATGCAGTATCGGACTGGCCGCTGCTCAACGCGCTGCTGAACACCGCGAGCGGCGCGACCTGGGTTTCGATACATCATGGCGGCGGCGTCGGGATGGGCTATTCGCAGCACGCGGGCATCGTCATCGTATGCGACGGAACCGATGCAGCCGCCCGTCGCATCGCACGCGTGTTGTGGAATGATCCGGCGAGCGGCGTCGCTCGTCACGCCGACGCCGGCTATGCGGACGCCATCGAGTGTGCCCGCGCCAACGGGCTGAAATTGCCTATGCTGTGAGGGAATAAGAGTCGCAAATCGGGAGTCGGAATCGAAACTGGAGACTCGATTCGCACATCAAGAGCTGGACTTTCACGGGCACAACGTGTGATTCGAGGCGGTATTTTGGACTCCTGATCCCCATTCCCGAACCGACCATGGACTTGTACGCTTTTCATCGCGGCTCCATCCCGCTTTTGATCAGCATTCCGCACGCGGGTACGCATGTGCCGGAGGAGATCGCTTCGCGATTTACCTCAGCCGCGCGCATCTTGCCCGATACAGACTGGTGGGTGCGCGAGCTATACGAGACTGCGCGAGAGTTCGGCGCATCCATTCTCGCCGCCAACTATTCGAGGTACGTTGCCGACCTCAACCGATCGCCGGATTCCATGTCGCTTTATGCGACGCATCGCACCACGCCCCTATGTGCGACTGAAACTTTCACCGGCGAGTCCATCTATGTACGGGGCGGTGAACCCGATGCCGCTGAAATCGCTGCGCGCGTCGAAAGGTACTGGCGGCCATATCACACCCAGCTCGCGACAGAGCTGGAGTGGATGCATTCCGAACATGGCGTTGGATTGCTATGGGACGCTCATTCTATCGCGAGCGAGATTCCGGCGCTGTTTACGGGGATTCTGCCGGAGTTCAATTTCGGCACGCGTGACGACGCGTCGTGTCCGCGGGAAATCGCGCAAAAACTCTCGGACATTGTGACGACGGACGGCAAGTTCGGCGCCGTCCTGAACGGCCGATTTCGCGGCGGCTACATTACCGGCCATTACGGGCGCCCGCTGGAGCAGCGCTATGCAGTGCAACTGGAGTTAGCGCGGCGGGCGTACATGGATGAAGCGGCGCCAGCCCCTCGGTGGGATCCGGCCCGCGCCCGGTCGGCAAGCGCGATGATCGTGCGACTCCTGGCGTGCTTCGTCGAGGCCGTCACGGGCCGGTGAGTCATTTTCGTTTGTCCATTGCGCTTTGCGGCGCAGAGGCGTAGATGCATAACGCACAAGGCGTGATGAGCGTCGCGACCTATCACTCCTGAGGCGGCGGCCCCAATGTGTCCGTCTCGTCGTCGCTTTCTTCGCGGTCCTCCTTGCGTTGCAGTTCGGTTTCATGCGGTGAGTCCGCGGGCTCACGGGCCTGGACCGGCGTCCTCTGCTGAGCGGGTTGCGGACCGGCGGCATCGCTGTCCGCTTCCGCCTCGCTCGTCTGCCAGGTCTGCTCCGACGACGGCTGGGCTTCTGTTTTTTTGTGGTCTGGTTGCTCGTCCGAGGACGCAGCAGCCTTGCGCTCACATCTAGCCTGTTGCTCGCGCGCAGGCTCCTCGCAGTTCGGCGCGTCGGCCTGCACGTTGCGCTGCGGCGGCGGTGCGGCGGCGGGCGCGCCGGATGTAAATACACCACAAGCGCCGATCGCTGTCGTCAGCAAGAGAGCCGCATTGAGGCGAATGTGTAACGCCAGATCCATTGCACGCCTACAGTCTTGATGCCGCGCTGGGAATCCAACAACATCTTGAACGAACGCGTCGCGTGCAACGGTTCCG
>DATAFY010000423.1:0-3022 GCA_036257205.1 Steroidobacter sp.
TATGCGGTCGTGTGGCGCGACAACTCGGCGATTCACTTCGTGAAGGGCGACCAATCGCCGAGCGGCGTGCATCTTTTTCAGTGGGTCCGCGACGTGGACGCTTGCTACCGCGAAATCAAGCAGCGCGGCGCGGCGATCACGGCGGCACCCGCAGACCGACCCTACGGCATCCGCGACTTCAACGTTCGCGACCGCAACGGCATCACCATCATTTTTGGCCAGGACATCGAGAGCGAACGAGCGCCTGGCTAGCGTCCGCTCTCGCCCCGATCAGTCGAGCATGTTCAGTCGAGCATGTTCGCCGGGACCTTTCCGCCGTGCGTGGCGAGCTCCTTCATCACGCGCTTGTGCAGCCAGATGTTCATGGCAGCGGAATCGCCGGGATCACCCGTGTAGCCGAGCTCGCGCGCCAGCTCTTTCCGGTTTTCAAAGCTGGAGTCCATGCCGACCAGCTTCATCAGGTCCACGATCGAAGTGCGCCAGTTCAGTTTCTGACCGCTGGAGGCAGCCATCTTCTCCAGCACCGCCTCGACGTCGACTACAGGTTGCGTGGGTGCCTGTGCCGGTTTCGGCGACGCAGCAGTCGTGCCGCTGGTGGCAGAAGGTGTGCGCCCGGTTGTCGATTGAGTGGGCGGTGCGCTCGGTTGCGCTGCAGCCTTGTTGCCGAAGATCGCGTCTTTGATCTTGCTGAAGATGCTCATAGAACCCCCTGCGTTGAATGAGGAAGGAACGGCGGCTGTGCCTATTAGTTCCGGCGACGTCACCAGCGTTCTTCTGCCGCGTATTCCTGCCGTGGACCTCGACGTACAGAAGGAGGACTCGGATGAACGCAAAGCAGGTTGCAGCGAATACCGTGGTGATGCCGCCAACGACGCGCCACCGGTCCTTGGCGGCCAGCTCTTCAACTACGTGGGAGCGCCCAACCGCCTGCGGTTGCCGGCACACTACGAGTTGCACGTCTGGGCATGGAAGAGAAATTCCAGCGGCACCTTCAGCGACTGGAAACCGCGAGTGTCGTGTACGGACTTCGTGCAGTGAGAGTGCGTTACCGCAGTGAGCTGAAGCTGGCAGTGGTCCCCGAACGCCTGAAGGCGAACTTCACCAGCATCACCCGCTGCTCTGGCGCATCGGTCGGCGTAAACGTCCACTTCTTCGCTGCTTCGACTGCGAGCCGCTCGAAGTAGCGGCTCGGGCCGGGGATGTCTGTAGTGGCCGCGACAACCGTACCGTCCTTGGCGACGATCACTCGGATGTGCACTCGAATCGTGCCGCTGATCGTGTCGAGCGAGCTGCGCGAGACGGCGGGAATGACTTCGTGGGTGGTCGATGTAGCCGTCGGCTGCGGAGAGGGCTCGTTGACGACGGCCGGCGGCGCTTCGACCGGCGCGGGTACCTGAGCCTGCGCCTGAGGCGCCGATTCGATTGCAGCAGGGGCAGGAGTCTCATCGGACCCGAGCATGCTGATGCCCAACCAGCTCAGCAGCAGTACTGCGACAACTCCCGCAATCAGCAGCAGCGCACTGCTACTCAACCGCCGCCGCTCCGGTGCCGGAGGCGTCCCTTGCGGAGGCAGCTTGATCCGAATGACGAGCCGGGATGGAGACGGCGTGCTCAGGTCGATCTCTTGCAAGCGCGAACAGGTTGGACCAGGCAACCTTTATCGTATCTCATTCGCGCGTGCAATCAGTCAGTCACGGACGCTGCTCCAACAGCAGCGGCGGCAACGCGTTGCTCTGCTGGACGAGCAAGCGCCGCTTGTCGGCCGGGCCCGAGATGAACGTAGCGATGAAGTCATCGGGCAATCCGACCATGCGATAGGTGCCTGCGCTCACCAGCTCGAGACGGGACGGCGGTCGCATCCCGGGCTGTAACATCAGGTGTCCTTCCTTCTCGGTGACCTGGAAGGTCGGGCCGTTCCCTGCGACGGGTGTGTAGCGACCGACGAGCTGCTTCTGAGCTTTCGTCAGCGCAGTCGTGCTCGCGGCATTCGTGGACTTCCTTCGCTCCGCGAGACTTGCGGCAAGCGCCCGCAACATCTCGGCCTCGCCCGCATCCGAAATCGTAGCGGCCAGGGCTTCGGCAGCGAGCCGATGCGCTTCGAGCAAGGCCAGATCCGGATCGACCGCCACATCGGGCTTCACGCCCACGCCTTCCCAGTTTCCGCCCGTCACCGGATGCTTCACCAGTCCCGAGGGCACGAACGCCGCGAAGCCACGTCCCAACGGTTGCAGGCCACCGGGATTCGCACCGCCGCCCGACGTCTCACCGACGATGACGCCGCGCTTGAACGCCTGCACGTCATAGGCGAACTCTTCGCCGCCGGAGAACGTGACCTTTGACGTCAATACATACAGCGGCTTCTTCGCTCCGTACGCGCGATCGCCCAGATCGGTCGTCCTGGTTTCGAAAACGCCGCGCTGGCGGTCATGCACTCGTATGACGGTGTAAGGCGCGCCTTCGCTGAGGTAACTCATGTAGTACGCCACGGTCTGCGGCGCGCCGCCGCCATTGCCGCGCAGATCGACGATCAGCGCATCGGTATTGCGCAGGTACGCGAACGCGGCATCGATGGCAGCAGTCGCTCCCGTCGGAACACCGCTCACTTCCATGTAACCGACGTTTCCGGGCAGGACCTGGAGTCGACCGATGGCGCCGTGGCGCGCCTCAGGCATTCCCAGCGGCGGAGCCTCAGGTTGCGCGCGCGTCGCAGGCGACGTTGCGCGCGCGGGGTCGAAAAACACCCGCAAGTGCCTGTCGTCCACGACAGCTCGAACGTCGGCATGCAACGCTCGTGCGAATTCCTCCGGCGAGTCGATGCGATCGTAGGCGCCGGCGGCGAGCTTGCTCCGCACAGCCTGGGCCATCTTTTCGCCGGCTTCTGCAACCGCATAGCTGGACGCGAGTTTCTGCGCGAGCGCCTCGGCGATTTCCGTGCGTGCTGCGGCGTCGAGAGATTCAGTAGAGGCATCGACCGATGCAGTCAGCAGGAATGCGGCGAACGCAATGAGGCCCGTTGTTCGTT